>JBDSJK010000360.1:0-3427 GCA_039917535.1 Burkholderiales bacterium | reverse complement strand
CATCAAATAGCGCGCGTCCAACGGGAGGTAAGTTGAGCCCCGGTGTTTCCATCGCTGTCTGGATTTGATCGCGATATTCGTACACAGCCCCCTTTTGCTGAGCGACCGTCTTGTCACCCGCTGCTTGGAATTTACTCTTTATCACCGTG
This sequence comes from Burkholderiales bacterium, assembly GCA_039917535.1. Taxonomy (GTDB): domain Bacteria; phylum Pseudomonadota; class Gammaproteobacteria; order Burkholderiales; family JALYOK01; genus JBDSJK01. The sequence continues at coordinate 3,278 of JBDSJK010000360.1, read as the reverse complement.
TAACTTGTCACCAGCAACAGCTCAACCAAGATGATGGCGATCGATAAACTTACGACATAGCGTGCAAGCCAGTTCATGCATTACTTTGCTGCCATCAGCTTGCGCGGCTGGGTGCCGGTCCAGCAATCCTCTTTGCTTTGGCCGGTTTTCATGAAAACCTCGGAATCGCGTTTGGCGATTTCTTCGTTGTACAAGGTGAAATTTAGAATGAAGATCCGGTCAAGGTATGCTCGTCCTAAATAAAAGCCGGGTCGCACCATGCGTATCTCGTCGCGCACTTTGAAACCACGCCGCCCGGCTAGGAAATCGGGCTTTTCTTTGTAGCCTTCGATCTCGTCGGTGAATGCGTAGTCGATGATGACTGATTCACGCCGCGAGTCCATGATGCTCTGTCCGCAGTAGAGCTTGGCTGGGAATAACAGCCACGCATCCTTGCCTTTAACGGTGATCTTCTGCGGATCGCCTTCGATCAGGCCCATGGATTGCAGGATTTTCAGGTCTTCAATGCGGTTGCGCAGGACCCGTTGATCGCGGTAAAAGACTTTGCCTTTCCACAATGTTTCACCAATGAAATCCAGCTTCCTGACTTTTAGTTGGACGAGAAGTCCCGGCAAGCCACCGACAATTTCCGACAATCGTGATTTCCCACGGCCACCTTTTGGAAAGAACAACTCTCCGTCGAACGCGCCGTCGGGAATGGGCCCCGCGGTGAGCCGCGCATAAATCTGGTCCATTTGCTCCTGGTCCAAGGTGCTCAAATACTGCGGCGTAATCTTTTCAAGGTCCGTGGGGGAAAGCGGAAACTTGCTCTCGACAGCGGCAAAATCCGGTTTGGATTGATAGTCTGTGCCGAAGGTCGCGAATTTGATAGTCGGCTTCGCCACAAACAACGACTGGACCAAATCACAACCCGCCAGCGTTAACAGCGCAACCATGCTAATGGGTAAATAGAATCTCATGATGTTGTCCCTTGTCGCGATTACATCGTGGCCAAAAACGCGATCAGCGCATTCTTGTCGCTCGCCGGCAGGCTCTCGCCAAAGCGATGGCCCTCGTTCTCAATAGCAGCGGTACACGAGCTATAGGCTTCAAGTATCTTGGGATTCTTGCCAACCGCCGTGATCATTCCGGCGGGATCCTTCACTATGGCTGACAGCGTGTCTACAAGCGCCTGAGTCAACGCCTTGCCGTCGGCATCACCCAATTGTCCAGCAAGTTTGATCTCTAGCGTGGCACGATCTTTTTTCGCCAAAATCAGATCGTTGACGAATTGCTTATGCTGGAAATTTCCCAACAGCCCTGCGGCAGTACCGGCAGGAATTTCAAGCTTGAGGCCAATGATCTGCTTTTCTTCAGTGCCATCCCAGAGCTTGGGCCCGAAATCCAGCGCGACGGGAAAGTTGAAGCGAGTGATTTTCTTGCCGCGGCTATCGGGATTGAGCAACTGCCGCATGGATTCCACATAGAGCTTAAAGCGTCCTTCCACGCTGGGATCATAAGCCCAACAGGCAGGCTGCTTCTCCTCGGGCAACAATGGGAATTTGCCTGCGTTAGCGTCGGCGTAGCGCAGACGATAAAAATCATTCGCGCGATTGTTCGGCTTGCCACACAGCTCCGGGCCAATTGAATTATTGTGCATGAATGGCGCATGAGCCCACAGGCTCAACAGTGAGATATTGCGATAGTAACCGCGACCACCATCGTGCGGCTCCTTAATGTTGGGGTCGGGCGATTGCTTGCGCATCGTCTCGGAGCCGTATTCCTGGTAGATATGGCCCAACATGTGGTTGGAATGCAGCGCACGGCAACGATAGGTGCCCACTTCGGTCGCTTTGGTAGGCTGATCGTTGCCGAGCCAGTCTTCGCGTAGGCCGTTCGCACCCACTTTGCGGAAGTCGCGATTCTTGAATTCGTTGCCCATACTTTCCGGAATACTCGAATGGCAACGTGCGCAATTTTCAGCGAAAACTACGCGGCCTCGATCCACCGCGCCGGTTCCAAAATCTTTCTCCAGATCGGCGATCAAACTTTCTTCGCTGTAGCTGGCTGCGCCTTTTTCTGCTGCACGCGCCGCTTGTAAATCCGTGGCGTGGGATTCTTTCGATGCCAAGAAATCAAATATGTCGGGAAGTCGATCCTCGATAGCACGGAAATTCGGGCAATCACGGCGGCACTGGCCAATATCAAACGGCGTCTGGCCATAGTTGCGTTGTTGTGGATCGAGTTGACGCAAATCGCTGAAATGGTTCACCCAACATTGTTCGGAGCAGGAACCAATATTGAAATATACGCGCTGAATGGCTTCCAGCTTGCCGATGGAATCCTCACCACCTTTCAAAATATGATGCACGCCGTTCTCTTTTTCGAATTTTTTCTCCCAACATTTTCCGTCGCGGCCCGGCTCGCACCAACAAGTTTCCTCCGCCGTGCCCGCGACACACGAAGCAACTTTTCGCCAGCGCAGCACCTCTTCATTGTTAAAAATAGGCCGCTGAGCCAAGTTAATGAGTGCGTTGATCGTGCCAGGATTATTGACCTGATCCGTCGCGATGGCTGACGTATCGTTGGTGCCGGGGCGCGCGTGCGAGAATACCTGCCATTCGAGGCTGTCAACGGGCATGCCCGAGGTGAGCATTTCGGACATACGCGAATATTGATTGCCGACTGCTCCCTTGATGTTCTCCCACTTTGGGTGGGCGGGGTCAGTTGGCGGATGCAGTGGATCAAACGCGATGTGGCACGAGCCGCATGACGTGCCGATCAGGAACGGCGGCTCGATGGAACCATCGCCCAAGCGGGAAACTCGCGCATCGGAATGTTTTGCATCGCCGGACAATTTCTTGTTGTAGCCATCCCAACTGCCCAGACGGCCGTTGAGCTTAAGCCACTTATCCATATCGAAACGTGGATTGGGAAACTTACGCACACCCAGTGCGCCGCTCGACGTGCCGAAGGCCAAATCGCACGCGCTATGGCGTTGATCCAGCTTGCCTTCCTTGCTGTGTATATCTTTCGCATCGAGTGCGGCGTCTTTGAAATCGCAAGCGGGATCGCGGTAGCCCGGTTTGCCGACGAATTTCAGCAACACATCATCGCCGACGCAATACTCGAAACCATAAGTTTCGGCTAAGCTTTTGGCCGGGCAATTGGTTGATCCAGGCAAGCAACAGCCCGGATCGTTGATCAATCCCCACGCCTTGAAGCGGTCATCATGCTGATCGGCGCGCAGCACGCGATGCCAATCAATCAACACGCCAACCCGCTGTGGAAACGTGTAG
>JBDSJK010000359.1:0-7327 GCA_039917535.1 Burkholderiales bacterium | reverse complement strand
CCGGCATTTTCATGAAATCGCCGCTGAAGTCATCGTCCAAGCGCGCGCGACAATAGGGACAGGCTTCGCCGTGAATGTCCACGCCGTAGGTTTCGCGGAAATTGCCGCGCATAGTGTGAGGAACCAGATGCAGTGGTGACTCGTTTACCGGACAACCTTGTATTGCATAAACCGCGCCTGCTTCCGTGTGACTGTATTCCTCCAGGCCGCGTTTGAGCATGATTACCATGCTGGACTTGCCACCGGAGGGCGGGCCAAGCAATAACAACAAGCGCCGGCCGACTTCAGAGCCAGCGCTGGCGGCCTTGAAGTAGTCAGCCAAGCGCGCTAGCGGCTCGTCTACACCAAATAATTCGTCGCAAAAAAGTTTGTAGCGAACGCTGCCGTTTTCATTGGATTCAACACCTTGCCAGCGCATCATGTCCCACATGTATTCATGGCTAGATCGGGCGACTCCCAAAGGATCGCGTGGAACGATAGTTTCGAGGAAGTCAGCGAATGAACCAGACCAGTGCGCCGCGCGATGTTCGCGGGCATAAGCGGAGAGGGATTGAAGAAAACTGCCTTGACGCTCACTTAATTGCGTATTGTTATCGTGGGACATAAGCACTCTCCATAACGTATTTAACCGCTACATTATTGACCAAGCCAACCTAAAATCGTTCACATTTTGAGCATAGAACATTCTTGTCGTCCTGCTTTAACGTTGTGATTGGTAGCCCGGCTGACAAAGGTGTCGATTGCCGGGAATTCGGCGTTTGGTTACTATGCTGGGATTAGTCAAGTTGAAATCATCATCATGAATTTGCCGCAACAAATGCGTTGTATCGGTTTTGCTGCGCCCGGCGCGCCAGACGTGTTAAAGGTGGAGAACCGGCCCTTGCCCAGCGCGAAACCGGGCGAGGTGCTGATCAAAGTCGCCGCAGCTGGCATAAATCGTGCCGACTGTTATCAGCGCCAGGGCGCCTATCCGCCGCCGCCGGGCGCATCAGATATTCTGGGCCTGGAAGTTTCCGGGACCCTAGCCGCGCTGGGTGAGGGCGTGGAAACCTGGGGACTCGGCGATAAAGTGTGTGCGCTGGTTTCTGGTGGCGCCTATGCCGAATATTGCACCGCCCATGCCGGAAGCTGTTTCCCGATCCCCACCGGTTACGATTGGGTTCAAGCGGCGGCGTTGCCGGAAACCTTCATGACCGTGTGGAGCAACGTCTGGCAACGGGCCGGTCTCAAGCCCGGCGAAGTGTTACTGATACAAGGCGGCTCCAGCGGCATCGGCACCACGGCGATACAACTGGCCAAGGCGCTGGGGCATCGCGTGTTTGTGACCGCCGGCAGCGCGGAAAAATGCACGGCGTGCGAAAAGCTCGGCGCCGAGCGCGCCATCAACTACAAGACCGAAGACTTTGTCGAGATTGTGAAACAAGCCACCGCTGGCCGTGGTGTCGACGTGATCCTCGATATGGTCGGCGGCGATTATTTACCGCGTGAGTTGGCGGCACTGGCAGAAGAAGGCCGCATCGTATTGATTGCCTTCCAGCGCGGCATGCAGGCCAATATTGACCTGTCGGTGCTGATGCGCCGCCGCTTAACGGTGACGGGCTCAACTTTACGAGCACGCGACGAGGCGTTTAAATCGCAACTTGCACAAGCCGTTAAAGAAAAAGTGTGGCCGCTGCTGGAATCGGGAAAAATCGCGCCGTTGATCAGCGCAACCTTTCCACTGGCACAGGTTGCCGATGCTCACCGCCTAATGGAGTCGAGCGCTCACATTGGTAAGATCATTTTGGAAGTTAAGTGAATCAGTCCATGAATTGGAATTTTCCCTACCCATCGCAACGCATGCCGTTGTTGGCTAGCAACGTGGTGGCGACCTCACAACCTCTTGCGGCGCAAGCCGGCGTTGAAATGCTGCGCAAGGGCGGCAATGCGGTGGATGCGGCGTTGGCGACAGCCATCGCGCTGACGGTGGTCGAGCCCAACATGAACGGTATCGGCTCCGATGCCTTTGCCATCGTGTGGGACGGCAAGCAGTTACATGGTTTGAACGCTTCGGGCCGGGCGCCACAAGCGTGGAATGTAGAGCGCTTTGCCCGACGCGATGCGATGCCGTTGTTCGGCTGGGATGCGGTCACTGTGCCCGGCGCCGTATCCGCTTGGGCGGCGCTCTCGGCGCGCTTCGGCAAGCTGCCGTTTATGGATTTATTTGTACCGGCACTGCTCTACGCGGAGAAAGGTTTTCCGGTGTCGCTTATCGTTGCTGAAAATTGGGCGGCGCAAGTAGATAAATATACTGATTCTCAGGATTTCGCGAAAGCATTTTTGCCAAATGGCCGCGCGCCGCGAGCGGGAGAAATGTTCAAGTTTCCTGAGCAAGCGTATAGCTTGAGCATGATCGCCGCCAGCAAGGGCGAAGCGTTTTATCGCGGTGAATTAGCCAAGGGGATCGTGGCCCACAGCCAGTCCCAAGGCGGCGCAATAACGCTGGCGGATTTAGCTGAACATCGCGCCGATTGGGTAGAGCCAATTGCGCAAAATTATCACGGCCATTCCTTGCACGAAATTCCGCCCAACGGCCAGGGAATCGCCGCGCTGATGATGCTGGGTATCTTGGCGCACTGCGACGTAAAGCGCTTTTCACTAGACTCGGCGGACTGCGTACATTTGCAGTTGGAAGCGATGAAATTGGCGTTCGCCGATACCTATCGTTATGTCGCCGATGGGTCTGCAATGGAAGTCGATGTAAAGCAGATGCTGGCGCCTGATTACTTGGCAAGCCGCGCCAAGCTGATTGATCCCGCGCACGCGCAGTTTCCAAGCTGGGGTTCGCCGCGCGACATACCAGCGGGTAGCGAAACTGTTTATCTGACCACGGCGGACGCTGGAGGCATGATGGTCTCTTACATTCAGTCCAATTACATGGGTTTTGGCGCCGGCGTTATCGTGCCCGGAACGGGCATCAGTCTACAAAATCGCGGCAGCGCTTTCAGCCTTGATCCACGGCATCCCAATTGCGTTGCCCCGCGTAAACGCCCATTCCATACCATCATTCCAGGGTTCCTCACGGCCAACGCCGCGCCCGTGATGAGCTTCGGCGTGATGGGTGGTGTCATGCAGGCGCAGGGCCAGGCGCAAATGGTGGTGCGTGTCGTGGATTACCAACAGAATCCCCAAGCGGCCTCCGATGCGCCGCGCTGGTACTTAGATCCCATGCAGCAACTTTATTTCGAGACGGGGTTTGGTCGCAATGTTATCGAGGCGCTGACGCGGCGCGGTCATCGAGTTGCCGACCAGCAGCCGATGTTCAGTTACGGTGGCGCGCAACTCATCTATTGCATGGAAAATGGCGTGTACGCCGCAGGCTCCGATCATCGTAAGGATGGCCACGCAATAGGTTTTTAACGATGTGCCTGCAGCGCCAATACCGGTGCGGCTTCCAGGCTATGCCTTGCCAGCAGGAAATATTGGCGCGGTTCGTGGCGCAGTGCACTGAAAAAGCTTCTTAAGGCTTGAAACCTAGGTAATAGTCTATCCTGCGGTGGAGCGAATTCCATTAGGCCGTGCGGCAAGTTCCTCAATGGCCGGTTGGTAGAATTGTCGCCTTTGCCGTTCGGGCCTATCAACAACACATTAAATTCCCTCAAATTGAGCCACCATGTGATTTTTTCGTTCGAATCAGGGCCTAAATTCAGTCGGTTTTCGTGTTGTTGTCGATGTCGTTTGATATTTTCTTAAATACCAAATATCATGAAGTTATAATTATAAATTAAAGTGATTTTGCGATGAAAAATCACCCAGTCGGAAGGTTATTTTTAGGGAGCGGTTTGAAATGAATCCCAGCAAATTGGCTGTTAACTTGTTAGGTCCCGGGCTCGCACTTGTTTCCCAGCTTTCCCAGGCGTGGAGCGGTAGTCTGGTCGGCACATTGTTTTTGCTGGCCGTGTGGTCGGCTTACAGTCAGTTTGCGTGGATCGCTGGGCTGTTGCTTTTGGCTGCGCTCTATAGTCTTGCGGCGCATTGTGTGCATACGGCCGACACGGCGAATGTGATCGGCTTAGGGCTGGAACGTATCAGTCGCGGCGATCTATCGAATCGCATAGCCGATATGCTTGACACACAGTCCGCGGGGTTGCTGACGCGTTTTAATCAAATGAACGGCAATTTGGTTGACCTGGTCACGCAAGTTCGTACCAGCACCGACACTATTATGCGCGCCGCTATTGATGTCGCCACGGGGAATCGCGATCTAGGCGGTCGCACCGAGCATCAGGCATCGACCTTAGAAGAGTTGGCCTCGACAATGGAAGAACTCGCCGCGACCATCAAAGAGAATGCTCAGCGCTGCGGCGATGCGAGTCGTCTTGCCGGCGAATCCGTTGCTGTAGTCAGTCGTGGTGCCGAAAGTGTACACGCCGTGGCGGATACCATGCGTCGCATTGATGCGGGTTCGAAAAGCATCAGTGACATCGTCAACCTCATCGAAGGCATCGCCTTCCAAACCCACATTTTGGCCCTCAATGCGGCGGTCGAAGCCGCGCGGGCAGGCGAGGCCGGGCGTGGTTTCACCGTGGTGGCGACCGAGGTCCGCAGCCTCGCTCAGCGTAGCGCCGACGCTGCAAAAGACATCAAGCGGTTAATAAGCGATTCGACCGCCGACGTTAAGGCGGGCAGCCGCAGCGTCGCCGCGGCGGCTGAGATCATGGCACAAGTCGTCCACAGTGTACAAAGTGTCACCGAGCTGATTCAAGGTATTGCCCATGCTTCCAACGAACAAAGCGAAGCCACGGAAGAGGTTAACCGCGCGATCGTGCAAATGGAATCGGTGACGCAGCAAAACGCGACGCTGGTTCAGCAGGCGGCGGGCGTTGCCATGGACTTCGAAAACGAAGTGCAAACCTTGGACGAAGCTGTGGCTCAATTTCAAACCGATCAAGTTGAAGGGCGCGATAAAGCGGTCAATTGGGTTAAGCGCGGCGTTGCTCACATTGAAAAAGTCGGCCTGCAGCAAGCCTGCGACGATTTCGACGATCCGAAGGGCGGATTCATTTTTGGTGAATTTTACATCTCCGTTTTCGACGTCAACGGCACACGCATGGCCAATGGCTTGGAACCATGGAAACGGGGCGAACATATCTACGACATTCAAGATGTCGACGGTAAACCCTATGTGCGTTACATCGTCACTCGCGCCCAATCGAAAGGTTATGGTTGGGTCGAGTACAATTGGAAGAGCCCGGTGAGCGGCAATGTCGAACTCAAATCCGTCTATTTCGAACTGGCGCAAGGCGCGGTCGTGACCTCCGGCATTTACAAAGGCGCCCGAGGGACCAGCATGCGGCGTCTCGACCACAAGAGCGGAACATCGCAGCAGCATCAGCCACTCGCTAAACGGGACAACGCTCGCGCAGCGATAGCATTTCGCCGATAATGGAGATGTCTCGAATCATGCGGCCTTGCCATGCAACAATATCTGGAATTTCTCCGCCACATCCGTAATAACGGCGTCAAAAAAGAAGACCGTACCGGCACCGGCACCTACAGCGTCTTTGGTTATCAGATGCGCTTTGATTTAAGCGGCGGATTCCCCGTTGTAACAACAAAAAAACTACACGTTCGCTCGATTTTTCACGAGTTGCTGTGGTTTCTTTCCGGCGACACCAATATCAAATATCTTCGCGACAATGGCGTGACCATTTGGGATGAATGGGCCGACGCGGAGGGTAACCTGGGCCCCGTTTATGGCAAGCAATGGCGTCGTTGGGAAACCGCCGATGGCCGCGTTGTCGACCAAATCAGCGACGTGATACAGCAAATCAAGACCAACCCAAATTCTCGGCGTTTGCTGGTGTCGGCTTGGAACGTAGGCGAGTTACCCAATATGGCCTTACCGCCTTGCCATTTATTATTTCAGTTTTACGTCGCCGAGGGCAAACTTTCCTGCCTGCTATACCAACGTTCTTGCGACGCTGGGCTAGGCGTACCGTTCAACATTGCCTCCTACGCTTTACTCACCCATTTGATTGCCGAGCACTGCGACTTAGCCGTGGGTGATTTTGTTTGGACCGGTGGCGATTGTCATATCTATCTCAACCATATTGAACAGGTACAACAGCAATTAACACGCGCCCCGTATCCTCTCCCGAAGCTAGTGATGAAGCGTAAGCCTGCATCGATTTTTGATTACCACTATGAGGATTTCGAGATGGTCGGTTATCAGTCGCACCCGCACATCGCGATGCCCGTGGCGGTGTAACTATTTCGTATGGCCATGGCGAGGAGCGGCCCTATCTCCACGAATCAATCTGATTTTTCAAGGAAGGTAGAAAAACGAGATTGCTTGGTCGCAGAAAGCCCCCCGCGCAATGACAATCTTGCCCGAAGGAGGGATTCCAGTTCAATTTGAACACCTAGCCGACCGGCACGTGAACAGCAAGTCAAGATGGAAACGATTATCCATTCTGGCACCTTGCGCAAACCATTTCGGCTGTCCTCGGCCGAGGCTGTGTAAAAACGAAAACAAATGTACTGCCAAGTACAGGGCGGGTTATTATTGTCGGTGGAGACGGTATAGCTGATGGTATTGAAGTTTGCGCGGAGTCAGCGCGCGTTTGCCGGACTATTGGCTCCACGATCCCTCGCTACGAGGCTGGAATCACGCTTACCTGAGTACCCATACTCGGTTTCAATTGACGTATGGCTTCGATCAGCGCTGGGGTACCCAAGATCTTCATCATGCGTTTTAGATTGTAAGCCAGAACCTGCAAACTCATCTCGGTACTCACGCGCGGCAGTGTTGTGGTGAGGAAGTGGGTTGCCCCCATCCACGCCTTGATCGTACCGAAGAGATGCTCGACGGTTTGGCGGCGCACCCGGACGTTGTCAAGGTAGTTGTCGCCTCGATGGTTAAATTTATGCAGCCATTTTCATCTTTATGTTGTTATCCGGGTTTGCTGTTCGCTACGCCGGATTCAAATGAACGATGGTGACGGGCGGCCGGGGCCACTCCAACGCTGCGGACGCCGCAGTTTGGCCGCTTCATAACCGGCCGTGCGCTGACTTAATATCGCCGCATCGAGGCGGGCAAACGGCGTGTCCGGGTAGCCCGATCGGTACTTCAGCGTCTTAAACAGCGACGCCGAATTAAGGATTATTGTTGCTGACCGCCGGCCGGCTGAGTGACGCGATCACCCCCAATGTTTGCAGGCTGGCCAACAGGGTCGCACTCTTCATCGGGCCGCCCGGGTCCGAGTGCGGTACCCCCTAGTTCGGCGCAAGCGGTTCGCGTTGGCCAATGTCACGCATCAGATCGCTGGCCAGAGGGCTGCTTTCT
>JBDSJK010000358.1:0-6608 GCA_039917535.1 Burkholderiales bacterium | reverse complement strand
GGTGGTCGTCGGGTTGTATGACCCCATCATATTAAGCATTTAAGGCTTTATCAGTTTTCACTAGCGCAACCTCGCCACAACCCGCAGCCAGCTTGCCTGTTGGCCTAGGCACTGCCACGAACCGCTCTGCTATTGGCTCCTGGCGTGGTATTTATTCCACTGTGAAATTAATTGGCGGTAAAACTAACCTTAGAGATAGACTGACTGTTAATAATGTAATGTTATACTCAACAAAGTCTCGTAAGTTGTTGATTAATGTTAATTTCAAAATCACTTAATTCATGCGTTGAGATCGCCAGCCCGGACACCCACCCGAAAAACGTAGCGATATGGCTACGCTAAAGCTTCCCAGCGCCCTATCGCTTTCGTCCAATTGGCTTGCCAAACGCTGGATCGGCTGGACGAGTTTTGCCCTGCTGCTGCTACTGTGTTGGCTGTTGGCGAATTGGACGTGGGTGTTCTGGCCACGCTCCGGGTCACGCAACGCCGCGCCGACGGAGCTGGCCGGCAGGGCGCAGCCGATGTTTTCCGGCGCGGAGATTATCGCCCGACATCTATTTGGCGAGCCCCAGGCAGAGATTGCTGCGGCGCCCCCCCCGATTGTGGCCAGCCCACTCAACGCGAAACTTAAGGGCGTATTCGCCGGATTGCCGCCCTTCCCCGCTTTTGCAATCTTAAATTTTGACGGCAAGGACCAGCCGGTGCGCGCCGGTAGCGAGATCGTGCCCGGCGCACTGTTGGAGGGTGTTTTCGCTCGCCACGTATTAGTGCGGCGTAACGGTGCGGTGGAAAAAATTGAGTTCGAAGGGAATGCGGGTCCGAACATGGCCCAGGGTATACCCCAAATGGCGGCTAGGTTGCCTTCTCCGGCGTCGCAATTTAAACTCAACGTCCAATCAATAAATCAAAACACGTCAGCGCTGTCCCGCGGCGAGTTGCAGGCGGCGCTGCAAGACCCGCGCCAATTGGGTAACATCGGTCGAGTTGACGCCAATCCAGGTGGCGGTGTGGCCGTGCAACAAGCGCCGCCGGGTAGTTTGCTGGAAAAACTGGGAATGCAAGATGGCGACGTGATCCGCTCGCTGAACGGTGTGCCGGTCAATTCGCAGGCCGATTTAATGCGGCTGTATCAGCAGTTTGGCCAAGTAGGGCAAGTCAGAATCGACGGCTTGCGCGCGGGCACGCCGCTGCAACGCGACTATAATATCCGTCAATAACTTACTGAATTCTATGCACGCAACTTTTTCGCGTCTACTTAGCACCCTCTTCTTCGCTCTCGCGCTGGCGCTGCCGGCGCAGGCGGCGGACAACAGCAAGGATCGCGACAAGGTCACACTTAACTTTGTCGGCGCCGATATTCAATCGGTGGTGAAAACCGTCGGCATGATCACCGGCAAGAATTTCCTTCTCGATCCGCGCGTTACCGGCCAGATCAACATCGTCTCCGCCAATCCCGTCGCCAAGGAACTGGTCTATCCTATATTGCTGTCTGCCTTGCGCTTGCAGGGGTTTACGGCCGTTGAAGGCAATGGTGTGATCAAAATTCTGCCCGAGGCAGATGCAAAGCTCAATTACTCGCCCACGGTAGAAGGCACCACCCACCTCAAGGGCGATCAGATCATTACCCAAGTGTTCGCGCTGAAATACGAATCCGCCGCACAGTTGTTGCCGGTGCTGCGCCCGCTAATCGCGCCGAATAATGTGATCAACGCCTACCCTAACAACAACACGCTCGTCATCACCGACTACGCGGAAAACCTCAGGCGGATCGACAAAATTATCCAAGCGATTGACGTGCAGCCCAACAGCGAGATCGACGTCATCCGCCTGCATCACGCGTCTGCTCTCGACATAGCGCAATTGCTGCCACGGCTCATGCCGGAAGCCGCAGCCCAAGCCAATATCCCCGGCGCACAGCCGAAACTGGCCTTCGCAATTGATGGCCGCATCAATGGCCTGATTGTGCGTGCGGAGAATCAGGCAATTATCGCCAAGGTTCGCAAACTGGTGGAAAGTCTGGATATTGAAACGAGTGAAACAGGCAACATTCATGTCGTCTATTTGCGCAACGCCGAAGCCACTAAAGTCGCCGAGACACTGCGCGGCATACTGGGCGGGGCGAGCGGCGGCAACGTGCAAACCCAACCCCAGCCGGTTGGGCAGCAGCCTGTGGCGCCGGGGCAGCCCGGCACCGCCGGTGGCGCGGTGGCAATTGTGAATATTCCACAAACCTCCGGCGGCGGAACCATCCAAGCCTATGCCGCGACCAATTCCCTAGTCATAGTCGCGCCGGATTTTGTTTATAACGGGTTGCGCGGCGTGATCGACAAGCTGGATGCGCGGCGCGCGCAGGTGTTCATTGAGGCCCTGGTCGTGGAGGTCAGCACCACCGTCGCCGCGGAATTTGGCATTCAATGGCAGAACTTAACTGGCACGAACAGCTCTGGCGTTCAGGGCATCGGCGGGACCAATTTCAATACCGGCGGCACCAATAATAATATTGTCAGCGTTGCAGGCAATATCAGTAATGCCGGGCCGGGATTAAACATCGGCATCATAAAGGGCAAGATCACTCTTCCGGGGATCGGCGAGATCCTCAACCTCGGTGTACTGGCGCGAGCCCTCGAGGCGGACGGCAATTCGAACATTCTATCGACGCCCAATATCCTCACCGTCGATAATGAAGAAGCGAAAATCATTGTCGGTCAAAACGTGCCGTTCATCACGGGCACGCAAACCTCCACGACCGGTGGCTTGGCCAATCCGTTCCAAACCATCGAGCGTAAAGACATCGGCTTGCAGCTTAAGGTCAAGCCGACAGTATCCGAAGGCGGGTCGGTCAAGCTACAGCTTTTTCAGGAAGTGTCGAGCCTGGGAACCAATACCACCGCTGGGTTCATTACCAATAAGCGTTCGATCGAATCCACCGTGTTGGTGGATGACCGGCAGATAATTGTTTTGGGTGGTCTGATTCAAGACGATGTGAGAAACAATGTCGATAAAGTTCCCGTATTGGGCAATCTTCCGTTGCTGGGTAACCTGTTTAAATACGAAACGCGCGCGCGCACCAAAACGAATTTAATGGTGTTTATCCGCCCCGTGATCCTACGGGATAATCTCGGGCCGCAGGTCATTACCAACGAGCGCTACGACTACATCCGTAATGAACAAGGCAGCTCACAAATGGACCATCGCTGGGTGTTACCGAATTTGCCCGTTCCCCAATTGCCCGCCATCCCGCCTGCGCCCGCCAAGTTAGTGGACGCGCCTAAGCCGCAGTCCGAGTTGTCGCCCGCGCGACAAGGGCCGGTGGTGACGCCACTTGAAGTGACGCCTAGTCCCGTTGCGATCATGCCGCGCACGGAAACACAGATTATTGCCCCGCCCGCCGGGCCAGAGGTTGTGCCCGTTAAGCCAGCGGCGAAACCTGCAGCAACGGCAAAGCGCAAACGCAACGCCGCAACTAACAATTACGACGATGCCTCCACCCTAGCCGCGCCCGCCGTAACGCCGAAAACGAAACCGCCCGGCCGGCGCGATCCGCTCAAACCCGTGCAATGAACAAGCGGGTTCAACTCAGTCCGGTCGGGGGTGCCCCAGCGTTTTCGGGTAACCATCCCGATCCCCACGTCAGCCGCCGCCTGCCTTATCACTTCGCTAAGGCGCGCGGCATCATGGCGGTGCGACAACAGGACAACGTGATCGAATTGTGGGTGCGCGAAGACATGGAAGCCGCCTCCCTGGCCGAAGCGAGACGCATTCTGCGCCAACCGGTGCGGCCCACGGTGCTGGATAAGGAGCGTTTCGAACAAGCGTTAGCGCAAGTCTATTCGCGCCAGGACAACGAAGCCCAGCAACTCATCGGCGACATGGGCCAGGATTTAGATCTGGCAACACTTGCGCAAGAACTGCCGCAGATCACCGATCTGCTGGAAGCCGAAGACGATGCGCCCATCATCCGCCTGATCAACGCGCTGCTCACTCAAGCACTGCGCGAGAATGCGTCGGACATTCACATCGAACCGTTTGAAACCCGCTCCGTGGTTCGTTTTCGCGTCGATGGTGCGCTACGCGATGTACTGGAACCGCCACGCGCACTGCACGCAGCGGTGGTATCGCGCATCAAGATCATGGCGCAAATGGACATTGCGGAAAAACGCCTGCCCCAAGACGGGCGTATTACCCTGCGTTTGGCGGGACGACCCGTCGACGTGCGGGTGTCGACACTACCCACCGGCCATGGCGAGCGCGTGGTGTTGCGTTTGCTGGATAAACAGGCCGGTCGCTTGCAACTTGACCGGCTCGGCATGCCGCCGGTCACGCTGACACAGCTCGATCATTTGATCCACCAGCCCCATGGCATTGTGCTGGTCACGGGTCCAACAGGCTCCGGAAAAACCACCACACTTTATGCCGCCTTGTCGCGGCTCGACTCCGCTACGCTCAACATGATGACGGTGGAAGATCCGATTGAATACGATCTCGATGGCGTGGGACAAACCCAGGTCAACGCGCGCATCGAGATGACCTTTGCGCGCGCCCTGCGTGCGATTTTGCGCCAAGATCCCGACGTGATTATGATCGGCGAGATTCGCGATCTGGAGACCGCCCAGATCGCCGTGCAGGCCAGTCTCACCGGCCATTTGGTGTTGGCCACCTTACACACCAACGATGCGGCCAGCGCCGTCACGCGCTTGATCGACATGGGCATCGAACCGTTCCTGCTGGCCTCTACTTTGCTCGGCGTGCTCGCCCAGCGCTTGGTGCGCCTGACCTGCAAAGAATGCCGCAAATCCCATGCGCCGGCTGCCGACGCCCGAGACGCATTCAACGGCGATGCGGTGCCGGAAATCATCTACACCGCTGTCGGCTGCGCCGCCTGCAACTGGACCGGCTATCAGGGCCGAAGCGGCATTTACGAACTCATCACCGTCGATGACGAAATCCGCCAAATGATCCACGATCAGTTGGCGGAACAACACATCCGTGAACACGCCAGCCAGCGCGGTATGGCTAGCCTGCGTCGTGACGGCATGCGCTGGGTCGCGGAAGGCTTGACCAGCTTCGAGGAAATTTTGCGCGTAACGCGCGAAAACTAAGCGCGTTTTTTCTTTTCACTTTTCGCACTTCAATTTAACTCAATGGCCGGTTTCCGCTACCAAGCAATCGACGCCTCGGGCCGTCTCCACAAGGGCGTTTTAGAAACCGACAGCCAGCGCCAAGTTCGCGCGCTGCTGCGCGAGCAAGGTTTAACGGCGGTCGAAGTCGAAGGCCTGACGCAGCAATCCGATTTGCCTGGAAAAAAAACCACGCGGGCATCGTCGCGCCGCCGTCTGTCCACGGCCGAGTTAGCGATGCTGACGCGGCAGTTTGCTACTTTGCTCGGCGCGGGTCTCACCATTGAGCAAACCATGAACGCTTTGATCGAGCAATCGGACAATCACTTCATCGGCCAAGTTCTGGCCGGCGTGCGCGGCGAAGTGCTCGCGGGTCAGACCCTGGCGCGAGCCATGTTGGAGTTCCCGCGCGTGTTTCCCGAGTTGTATCGCACCCTAGTCGAGGCAGGCGAAAAATCCGGCCAGCTTTCGCAAGTGATGTATCGACTGGCGGACTACACGGAGGAACGCCAAGCCTTGCAGCAAAAAACCACGCTCGCATTTATCTATCCCGGTGTCGTCACTTTCGTCGCGATCTCCGTAGTAGTGGGGCTGTTGACTTACGTCGTGCCAAAAGTCGTGCAGGTTTATGAAAATTCCAAGCAAACCTTGCCACTGCTTACGAGGGGCATGATCGCGCTATCGGAATTCATTCGCGCCACGGGCTTTTTTTGGCTGATCGCCATTGTCGGCGGCCTATGGCTGTTTCAACGCGCGTTGCGGCAACCGGCGGTGCGCATGCGCTTCGATCGTTTCGTGTTGCGCTTGCCTGTCATCGGGCGGCTGGCGCGGGGCGTTAATACAGCACGGCTGGCGTCCACTATGGCGATTCTGGTGTCGAGCCGCGTACCGCTGCTCACGGCGTTACAAGCCGGTGTGGGCGTGGTTAGCAATGCACCGATGAAGCAAGCACTCATCGACACGGAAAAATTAGTGCGCGAAGGCGGAACTTTATCGCGATCGTTAGCGAGTACAAAAATGTTTCCGCCGGTGATGGTGCATTTAATCGCCAGCGGTGAAGCGAGCGGCAAGCTGGATCAAATGCTCGAACGAGTAGCGACTAGCCAAGCACAGGAAGTCGAAACGCGCGTGACCACGCTGACCAGTTTGATGGAACCGCTGTTGATTTTATTCATGGGCGTGGTGGTGTTGCTGATCGTTGTCGCGGTGCTGTTGCCGATATTTGAATTGAACACATTGATCAAATGACGTTCCAATTATTTTTAAACACCTGTCCTGAGAGCCAATACCAGAGCGGCTCTCAGGACAGGCATCGCCAGTGCCAAAGTACCGCGCGGCTCTTGGCGAGATGATTTTTTAAGGAATAACAATGACCGCCCTGCACCGTATTGCCTTGATTTTTTCGCTGCTGGTGACCAGCCTTACCGGCTGTGTTTCAGCCGAGTCGCAAGCGAATGAACAAATCGCCCAAGTGATCGTGAAATTTAAAGC
>JBDSJK010000357.1:0-3634 GCA_039917535.1 Burkholderiales bacterium | reverse complement strand
CCGATGTCAGGAACTTTTACTTCAACCGTCGTTGTCATGCGTTGACCTTGTAAAGATTGATTGCGAACTATATCAAACTAGCCGTGGATTAGCTTTCTCCGGGTCGATGCCATATTTTTTGATGGCGTCGCCGACTAGGCTGGACTTGATGGTGCCTTCGTCGGAGAGGGCTTTCAGCGCGGCGAGGGTGACGAAATGTTTATCGACTTCGAAGAATTTTCGCAACTGTTTGCGACTGTCGGAGCGGCCAAAACCATCGGTGCCCAAGCTGACATAGCGCTGCGGTACAAATTCGCGAATTTGATCGGCGTAGGTTTTCATATAGTCGGTGGCCGCAACGGCAGGCCCGGTGCGGTCCTTCAGGCATGCCGTCACGTAAGGGATGCGGGGCGCGGCTTCCGGATGCATCAGGTTCCAGCGCGAGCAATCAAGCGCTTCGCGGCGCAGCTCGTTGAAGCTGGGTGCGCTCCATAGATCGGACTCGATGCCCCAATCAGCCCGCAATAATTCCGCCGCCGCGATCACTTCGCGGAATATGGTGCCGGAACCGAGTAACTGCACGCGCGGCGCTTTGGTTTTTTTCTCGCCGGCTTTGAACAAATACATGCCCTTGATGATGCCGTCTTCGCAGCCTTTCGGCATCTCGGGATGCACGTAATTTTCATTCATCAGCGTGAGGTAGTAGAAAATATTTTCCTGGCGCTCGATCATCCGCCGCAAGCCATGATGAATGATGACGGCGACCTCATAGGAAAACGTTGGGTCGTAGGCGATGCAGTTGGGAATGAACGACGCGTGCAGCAAACTTTGGCCGTCTTGGTGTTGCAAGCCTTCGCCGTTCAGCGTGGTGCGCCCCGCCGTGCCGCCGAGCATGAAGCCGCGCGCCTGAATGTCGCCCGCCGCCCAGGCGAGATCACCGATGCGCTGAAAGCCGAACATCGAGTAATAAATGTAGAACGGAATCATGTTGACGCCGTGATTCGAGTAGGCGGACGCAGCGGCGATCCACGACGACATGGCACCCGCTTCGTTGATACCTTCTTCGAGTATCTGCCCGGCTTTGTCTTCGCGATAATAGAGCAGTTGGTCTTTGTCGACCGGTGTGTACAACTGACCTTGGGACGAATAAATGCCCAAGGTGCGGAACAAACCTTCCATGCCGAAAGTGCGCGCTTCATCGGGGACGATGGGCACGACGAACTTGCCGATTTCTTTGTCGCGGGTAAGCATGGTGAGCATGCGCACGAAGGCCATGGTGGTCGAAATTTCGCGCTCTGCGGTGCTCTTGAGTAACGCGTCGAATGTTTCCAACGGCGGGATCGTTAACGCCGGCGCAGTTTTGCGGCGCGCGGGCAAATAGCCACCGAGCGCTTTGCGGTGCTCTTTCAAATACACGATGATGGGATCATCGTCGGCAGGTTTGTAAAACGGCACCTCGGCGATTTTGTCGTCGGGGATCGGCACGTTAAAGCGATCGCGGAATTTCTTCAGCGCTTCCAAGTCCATTTTCTTTTGCTGATGGGTCGTGTTCTTCGCTTCGCCGATAGCGCCCATGCCGTAACCCTTCACGGTCTTGGCGAGAATCACCGTGGGCTGGCCTTTGTGTTTCACGGCTGCGGCGTAGGCGGCGTAAATTTTATGGGGATCGTGGCCGCCGCGATTCAAGCGCCAGATGTCTTCATCCGTCATGCGCGACACCATTTCCAGCGCCTGCGGATGTTTGCCGAAAAAATGCTTGCGCACATACGCACCATCGTTAGCCTTGTAGTTTTGATATTCACCGTCGACGGTTTCTTCCATGATCCGCTGCAATATGCCGTCTTTGTCGCGGGCCAATAGGGGATCCCAATAGGAGCCCCAGATCAGCTTAATGACATTCCACCCGGCGCCGCGGAAATCCGATTCCAATTCCTGAATAATTTTGCCGTTGCCGCGCACCGGCCCGTCGAGGCGCTGCAGGTTGCAGTTGACGACAAAAATAAGGTTATCGAGATTCTCGCGCATGGCCATGCCGATGGCGCCCAGAGATTCCGGCTCGTCCATTTCACCATCACCGCAGAAACACCAGACTTTGCGGCCTTCGGTATTAACGATGCCGCGACTGTGCAGGTATTTCATAAAGCGCGCCTGGTAAATGGCCATTAGCGGCCCTAGCCCCATAGACACCGTCGGGAACTGCCAGAAATCGGGCATCAGCCAGGGGTGCGGATAAGAAGTGACACCTTTACCGTCCACGTCGCGGCGGAAGTTGTCGAGTTGTTCTTCGTTTAGACGGCCTTCCAGGTAGGCGCGAGCGTAGATGCCGGGCGCGGAATGGCCTTGGAAATAGACTAAATCGCCGCCGTGATTTTCGTCTGGCGCATGCCAAAAATGGTTGAAGCCGATGCCGAACAGCGTGCCTACCGAGGCAAAGCTCGCGATGTGGCCGCCCAGGTCGTCATCGCCTTTGTTGGCGCGAATCACGGTGGCTAGGGCGTTCCAGCGGCATATGGAGCGGATACGCTCTTCAATGGCGGCGTTGCCGGGCGAACGCTGCTCCATGTGGGGCGGGATGGTATTGACGTAGGCGGTGTTGGCGCTGTAGGGGACAAACGCGCCGGAACGGCGTGCCTTTTCCGTGAGGAGCTCGAGCAAATAGTGGGCACGATCGGGGCCTTCGCGCTGGATGACAGCATCAAGGGCATCTATCCACTCCTGGGTTTCATTCTGATCAAAATCCGGTACGGCGGCCATGTAAGACTCCTAAAGTTCCTAAGCGTGGTTGCTGGGCTGTGGCGCAAATAAACCCTGCGCGCCGGTTTTTTCAGGGTTTTATTAGCCTTCTTATTGAAAAAACATATAGATTTGAGCTAAACTAAAATTAAATATGAAAAGTGTATATTAAAGGTTTCTAAAGGTTGAGAAAATAGCTAGTAGAACTAAGTGCGGCCGAACGTAGGCCAGTACCTGAGTAAGCACATGAGGCCGAGGCAATAAGTAAGGTAAAGCAGGGTAGGATCATGAGGAAGGGCAGTTTCACGGATCGCATGAAGTGCCGCTTAGAGTTTTGATTTGGTATGCGTATTATAAAAATTTTCTCGGTTTGCGGGAAGAGCTTTGCAGGTGTTTCGGCTCTGAATTGTGAATTTTTAACCGAAATATTTACGATCTGACTTAACTCAGTGAGGTAAGTCCCCGGCTCTGCCGGGGGACGCACACAGGTTTGCCCACTACGGCGGTTGCCAGTGATGCTCCGCATCTTGGCCACAAGACGTAGGAGATCACGAGATGAAAACGTAGCCGCGTCTGAGTCATACGAGCGGGGAGTGCAAATATCACGGGGTGTTTATAGCGAAGCGACGCAAGAAAGCGCTCTTGGGAGCGCTGCGCAAGCGTCTCGGAGAAGTAGGCTGAGACGGGGCGCGGCCCCCGGGAAGCCGAGGCGGTGCAAGGGCATGGGATGCCCGATCACGTGCCCCTGTGGTTGAGCATCAAGGCGAATGTCGCGGTATCAAACGTAGTAGGGGATATGCAGGGCAAGAGCGCGATCCCCCTCGCGCGGAAAGTCGGGGTTAAGCGCGGAACTGCAGCGGAGAGGGGGTTTGGGCGCGGGGGTATTATGTTTCCCCGGTTGGGCGGGACGAGGACAGGGTTC
>JBDSJK010000356.1:0-2855 GCA_039917535.1 Burkholderiales bacterium | reverse complement strand
GCGATATCAAACGCGCGATTTTCATTGTGGTCGAGTTCCCCAGCGAAGCGATTTTCCAAAAAATGATCGACGACATGGATCGCGACAATATTCATCAGCTGCGCGAAACTTCTTGTCAGGATTACATTTGGACTTTGTACGAACACTGGGACATGCGGGCTTGGGTGAGAGGTGAACAGTGAGCCGCAGTGATCAAGTCGATGTTACTGTGATGACGAAATCAACCCGACTCGTCATTCCCGCTGCGGCGGGAATCCAATTGCTCCTTGCTTCACCAACAAACTTGGATTCCCGTCTACACGGGAATGACAAATAGAATATGCACGAACAATTCGTAGGCACCATGCCGGTGCAGGAAAAACACCGCTTCGATGAAGCATCGCTGCAGCGCTATATGCGCGAGCACGTCGCCGGATTTTCGGGCACGCTTAGCGTTGAGCAATTCAAAGGCGGGCAATCGAATCCCACCTATCGCTTGACGGCGGGCGACAAGCGATATGTCCTGCGCCGCAAGCCGCCGGGGAAATTGTTGCCCTCCGCCCACGCCGTGGATCGCGAGTATCGCGTCATCACCGCGCTAGGTAAGGTCAACATGCCCGTCGCCAAGACCTATGCGCTGTGCGAGGACGAGAGCGTCATCGGCACGGCGTTCTACATCATGGATTGTGTCGAAGGCCGGGTGTTGTGGGATGCATCCTTACCCGGTTACAGCAATGCTCAACGGGCGGCGATCTTCGACGAAATGAATCGCGTCATTGCCGCGCTCCATCAGGTGGACTACCTGGCCATTGGCCTTGAAGGCTACGGCAAGCCGGGCAATTATCTCGCGCGGCAAATCGCCCGCTGGACCAAGCAATACAAGGCCTCGGAGACGGAAAAGATCGAGGCGATGGACAACCTCATCGCTTGGTTGCCGGAAAATATTCCACCGCACGAAACCACGGGCATCGTTCACGGCGATTACCGCTTGGACAACGTGATCTTCCATCCTACGGAACCGCGCATCGCCGCAATCCTCGATTGGGAATTGTCGACGTTGGGCAATCCCCTGGCAGATTTCTCCTACCACTGCATGACCTGGCGCTTGTCACCGGGCGAGTTTCGCGGCATTGGCGGTTACGATCTCAAAGCGCTCGGCATTCCCAGCGAACAAGAATATGTTGCCACTTATTTCAAGCGCGTTGGCCGGCCGGTCCCAGGCACCCATGAATGGGACTTCTACATGGCCTATAACATGTTTCGCCTGGCGGGCATTTTGCAGGGCATCATGGGCCGTGTGGTGGACGGCACCGCGGCGAGCCAGCACGCGGTCGAATCGGGGAAGCGTGCGCGACCCATGGCTGAAGCAGGTTGGCGGCAGGTTGAAAAGATTCTCCGATCCTAAAAAAATAGCTTGTTGCAATGAAATTTGTATGGGACAGCGTTAAGGCCGCGAGCAACCTGCGTGAGCACAAAGTGTCGTTTGTCGAGGCGTCCACAATCTTCAAAGATGACCTATCCGCAACCGCCCGTGACCGGATCACTCACTCGTTGAAAGCCGCTTTGTTACTTTCGGACTTTCATCAGAAGGAAGATTGCTTGTAGTTGCCCACACGGACGAAAATGATACGATCCGGCTAATTAACGCACGGCACGCAAGCAGAGCCGAAAGGAAAATTTATGAAGAAGGTTGATTTAGACGACCTGCGTCCCGAGTATGAACGCAGCGATCTAGGCAAAATGATTCGTGGCAAGTATGCAAAACGCATGACGGCTTCAAGTAACGTGATTGTGTTGCGGCCCGAGGTGGCGCGCGCTTTTCCGAACGATGAGGCAGTCAATGATGCACTCGCGTCGCTCATTGATCTGGCAAAAAAGTCTACGGAAAATGCGCCGAAATCCTCACGAACGCGAGGAAAGTGAACTACCTGGTTGAGGCAGAACTTAGCAAGTGGTCTAAATAAATTAGTAAACATATAGGAAACATCATGAATTTCGAATACTCCGACAAAGTCAAAACCCTGCAAGAACGCCTCAACCATTTCATGGATCAGCATATTTACCCAAACGAGGCGGAGCATGTGCGCCAAGTCGCCGAGGGCTATCGCTGGCAGCCTATCCAATTAATCGAAGATTTGAAGGTCAAGGCCAAAGCCGCGGGTCTGTGGAATTTGTTTCTGCCGGAATCTAGCCGCGGCGCGGGTTTGACAAATCTCGAATATGGTCCGCTGTGCGAGATCATGGGCCGCGTGTTGTGGGCGCCGGAAGTGTTCAACTGCAGCGCGCCGGACACGGGCAATATGGAAACCATCGAGCGCTACGGCAATGAGGCACAAAAACGCGAATGGCTCGCGCCGTTGCTGGAAGGCAAGATACGTTCGGCGTTCGCCATGACGGAACCGGCCGTGGCGTCGTCCGATGCAACCAACATCCAAACCAGTATGGTGCGCGACGGCAACGAATGGGTGATCAACGGTTGCAAATGGTGGACCAGCGGTGCACCGGATACACGCTGCAAGATTCACATTGTGATGGGCAAATCCAGCCCGGATAATCCAAGCCGCCACAACCAGCAATCCATGATCCTGGTGCCGCGCGACACGCCCGGCGTGACCATCAAGCGTGCCCTGCCCGTGTTTGGCTACGACGATGCGCCTCACGGCCACGCAGAAGTGATTTACGACAACGTGCGCGTGCCCTATGACAACATTCTGCTCGGCGAAGGGCGCGGCTTCGAAATCGCCCAAGGCCGCTTAGGCCCAGGCCGCATCCACCACTGCATGCGTTCTATCGGCGTGGCGGAACGAGCACTGGAATTCATGTGCAAGCGCACCTTGAAGCGCGTTGCGTTCGGCCGCACCGTTGCCGAACAAGGC
>JBDSJK010000355.1:0-4582 GCA_039917535.1 Burkholderiales bacterium | reverse complement strand
CCGCAGCAAGATCGAATTCCCGTTCTTCGAGCAGCACCTGAAAGGCGTTCCGAACAAAAACGCGGCGGAAGTGTACGCGTTTGAAACGGGCAGCAATGTGTGGCGCAACTACGCGGCGTGGCCGCCGGCGCAGGCCCAGACCCGCACGCTCTACCTCGGTCCGAACGGCACGCTCGATTGGAAGCAGCCGGCCGCCGGCGCCGCCGAGGCCTTCGACGAATATGTATCCGATCCGCGCAAGCCGGTGCCGTACACCGCCTATCCCGCCACCGGCGTGCCCAAGGAATACATGGTGGGCGACCAGCGCTTCGCCTCGACGCGTCCGGACGTGCTGACCTACCGCAGCGAGGTGCTGGAAGAGGACGTGACCTTGAGCGGCCCGGTCAAGCCGCGCCTGTTCGTCTCCACCACCGGCACCGACGCCGACTGGGTCGTCAAGCTGATCGACGTGTATCCGCCCAGTTATCCCACCGGCGGCCATGGCGACGAACACCCCACCGACGTCCCCAAGCCGACGCTGGCCATGGCCGGCTACCAGCAACTGGTGCGCGGCGATCCGTTGCGCGGCAAATTCCGCAACGGCTTCGACAATCCACAGCCGTTCACGCCCGGCAAGGTCGAGACCGTCAACTACAGCATGGCCGACGTCAACCACACCTTCCGGCGCGGACACCGCATCATGGTGCAGATCCAGAGTTCCTGGTTCCCGCTGGTGGATTTGAATCCGCAAACGTTTGTCGATATTCCAAAAGCCAAGCCGGAGGACTTCCAGAAGGCGACGCAAAGGGTCTATCACGCGCCATCGATGTACTCCGGCATGGAGGTGCGGCTGTTGCCGGCGACGCGTTGAGTGGACGTGGATTCTTGCGTTGCTAGCACCTTGGGATGCATCATTGTAATGATGACACTGTACCAGCTGGTGCGCTCGCAAGCCAACGTCGCGACGGTGTTGTTGTTTAATCCGGTGAATCCGGTCGTACCGTTCACCGCCGGCGGGGCGCCGACGTCGAATAACCCGGGCATATTCCACATCGCCAGCGCGTCCTTGCAGGACATGGTCACATTGGCGCCGGAATGGAAAGCGCTGGCCGGCATCCGCTACGACAGTCCAGCCATCGGGCGAAGGCTTCGCATTAACGACCGCGAATGCGCAGATCGCGCCGGAGATCACCAAGAATAAAGAAATCGGCGCCAAGTACGATTTATTCAATGGCCGCGCATCGGCTGGCGTATCGATATTCCAGCTGACGCGTACGAATATTAAAACCACCGATCCGCTGACATTACCACTTCTGCCATTGGGCCCCCAACGCACCAAAGGCGTGGAGCTGACATTTAATGGCGATCTGGGCAATGGCTGGAACACGTGCGCCGGTTATTCATATTTGGATGCGGTGATGAATTCCTCCCTCGCGCGCGATGACGGGCAAGCCGTGCAGGAAAAACGTCCAACATTAACGCCGAAGCACAGCGCTACTCTCTGGGTCACTAAAGCGCTGGCCCGGCATTTCGGCATGGGCGGCGGCGTGAATTATGTGGGCGACCGTTTCGCCAATCCGGACAATACGGTGACTTTATCGTGTTACGTCACGGTCGATACGATGGCTTATTATCGCCAGCGCGGTATCGATCTGCCGCTGAGTGTCATGAATCTGTTTGACCGCGCCTATATCGTGGCGGGGCACGGTAGCAGCAAGAACTTGCACCTGCCGGGCGCGCCCCGCTCGGTGCAGCTGACGGCGCGCTACCGGGTGTAAGGCAACACGTGCCAGAAATGGGTGCGATCGCGCCAATTTCTGGCACGGCAACCGTCTGTGCGACCACCCGGAATATACTTGGTTCCGGCAGAACGTTGATGCGAACGAGAGATGGGGGTGAATAGGACTGATATTCTTGTTGAGTCCCGCGCTGTGGCGAAATTCGGTACAGGACGCAACGTTGTTGAAACCAATCATTATTTAGGCGATAGCCGGTATCATTCAGGATCGCACGTTGAACCTTATCGACCGAATTTTGTCTTACATAACAAGTCAGATACAGTCATGAAGCTATCAGACAAAAGCGCGGCGCCGGGTTCCGCCCTACTACCACAGCCCGCGAACAAAAATGGGGACAAGGCTCGCATGGAAGAGCGCACATCAAAACTCGAATCGCTGGCGGAGAAAACTTTGGAGCGCATAACGTTCCTGGACGTTGATTTGGCCGTCATCAAATCAAACTATGCCACGAAAGAAGATATTGCCAAGATGGAAGGCATTCTGCTGAAGTGGTTTATCGGAACGGCCGTGGCTATCGCGGGTCTGGCGTTCGCCGCCGCGAAATTCATTCACTAGGCACACTAACTTCCGACGGCCTTTTCCGCAGCTCGAGTGACTCGAAGCAAAAGGCCTGGAATCAGACGGCAGAGGACTTGCGACGCTTCATCAAGCCCACCAACCCCACCGGCAAGCAGCACTTCAGAGTGCTACTCCAAAAAGCACCATGTTTTGAACGAAATAAATCAACGGCATACCGCTAGAGGCGCCATCACTGCGACAAGCGGTAAGTTCTTGAATATGAAGGATTGGCCTGCCCAGCAGGAATCGAACCTGCGTCCCTCAACTTAGAAGTCAGGCTCTCGAACCCGACTTACATTATGATAATCAATGCCTTACGGTTGCTTTCATGCGCTATTGCGAAAAAAACTGCTGATTGTGAGTGGTTGATTTATATAAGAACTTAGTCGTTCAATGGCGCAATATTGGCCCATAAAGCCGGCTTCTTACGCCGCCCCCTTAATTTCGCGCATGAAGCTCGCCGCGAATTCATTAAACAAATTTGCGTAAATATTCCTTGCGATATTACGCAAATTTGTTTAATATCACTAAATCCCAACAACAACAGGAGGTGCAGTGAAGCAAAGCGAGTTTGTGAGATGGTTAAGACAGCAAGGAGCGACTTTTGAGGACGGCACAAACCACTTAAAAATCTTTCTAAACGGCGAGCGATCCATCCTATCAAGACACCCCGCAAAAGAGCTTAAAAAAGGTCTTGTTGAAGGGGTAAAAAAACAACTCAAATTGAAGTGAGGCAGGCCCCGAAAGAGGCTTGCAGCATTCTTTACAGCACCGGTCTCTCTCCCTATGAAAAGGAGCTTATATGCAGTATCCAGCACGATTTGAGCCAGCCGATGAAGGTGGCTTCGTTGTAACTTTCCGCGACATTCCAGAAGCGATCACGCAAGGCGATGATGAGGCTGAAGCCTTGCAAGAAGCCCAAAGTGCCCTGCTCAGTGCTTTGGAATTTTATTTTGATGACAAACAGGCAATTCCCACTCCGTCTAAATCACAGTCCGGCGAGCGCTCTATTGCGTTGCCCGCCAGCGTATCGGTGAAAGTGTTACTGCTCAACGAAATGCTTGCGCAGAAGGTGGGGCCGTCTGAACTGGCTCGTCGCATGGAAACCACCCCGCAGGTCGTAAACCGCCTTGTCGACCTTCGTCATCCAACCAAAATTGACAAGGTCGAAGAAGCATTAGGATGCCTCGGCAAGCACTTGGAACTAGCCGCCGTCTGACTATACTTCAGGTCAGGATAGTCGTTAAGGGAAGGCCGGTGTGCAGACGTCTGTCTACCAGTATGTTGAGGCTCGGAAGGCCAAAAGGATAGCTGCGCACCGCGCCGTCGACGTCCTGTCGCACGCCTTCACCAAGGCTGTCAACAATCTATGAATGGTCAGACGATTTACGCGCCGCCGTCCGCAAGGCTGAAGCGGTGACCCCGGTTGCTGACGCGCCGTTCCTGTTCTGCACCCGCAAGGGTACCGGCTACATCGAGGAGGAAAAAGGAACCGCGAGCAGTTGGGGCTCGGTTTGGCAACGCTATATGACGCGCGTGATGGCCGAAACTACCATTGAGGAGCGTTTTACCTAGCATGACTTGCGCGCCAAGTGTGCAGGCGACGCGGAGTCATTGGAGCACGCCCGCGCCCTGCTGTCGCATATCGATAGCAAGGTCACCGAACGCATCTACCGTCGCAAAACAGAACTGGTTAAAGCGGCTAAAGTGACGTTTGAATAGCGCAACGCTATTTGAATAGCGCAATGCCTGATTTTTTGGCATTGCGAAAACGTCCTAACCGGTTGATTTTACTGAAGATTTTGGCCTGCCCAGCAGGAATCGAACCTGCGACCCTCAGCTTAGAAGGCTGATGCTCTATCCAACTGAGCTATGGGCAGTCACGACAGCGAGAATTCGCCGCAGAAATGAAAAACGGGTTGTCGACGACAACCCGTTTAGTGTTTTTGGTCGGAGTACAAGGATTCGAACCTTGGACCCCCTGGTCCCAAACCAGGTGCGCTACCGGGCTGCGCTACACTCCGAAGACAGCATTCTAACGCCTGGCGCCCTCCCCGTCAATGAAAGGGCCGGCTTAATCTTTCATTGCTGAATTACGCCGCCAGTTGCGCGTCGACCTTGTCGGCGATGCGCTGCGCCATCGAATCCGCGTCCTTGGCGTTGCGTGCTTCGACCATGACCCGGATCAAAGGTTCCGTGCCGGACGCGCGGATCAGCACGCGGCCGCCGCCGGCCAGCTCGCGCTC
>JBDSJK010000354.1:0-6376 GCA_039917535.1 Burkholderiales bacterium | reverse complement strand
CGATAATGATTTCAGCGATGCCTTTTTCTTGAGAATTCTCGTTGTAGACTTCGTCGCGATAAATGAACAGGATCAAGTCGGCATCTTGCTCGATGGCACCGGATTCGCGCAGATCGCTCATCACCGGGCGTTTGTTGGGACG
Source organism: Burkholderiales bacterium (assembly GCA_039917535.1). Taxonomy (GTDB): domain Bacteria; phylum Pseudomonadota; class Gammaproteobacteria; order Burkholderiales; family JALYOK01; genus JBDSJK01. The sequence continues at coordinate 6,234 of JBDSJK010000354.1, read as the reverse complement.
TTGTTCAAGGGAGCGATTGAGTTGCGATAAGGCAACGACGGGGACGCTCAACTCTTTCGCGAGCGCCTTCAACGATCGGGAAATTTCGGAAATCTCCGTGGCGCGGTTTTCGCCTTGGCTGGTGGACGACATCAATTGCAAGTAGTCCACGATGATCAACCCCAAGCCCTTGTGTTGGCGATGCAGACGTCGCGCGCGAGCGCGCAATTCAAGGGCGGTCAGCGCCGCGCTCTCGTCGATGAATACCGGCGCGTCGTTCAAACGGCCAAGCGCGTTAGTCAAACGCGGCCAATCGTTATCGTCCAGTTTTCCGGTACGCAATTTGTGTTGATCAAGCCGCCCGACCGAGCCGAGCAAACGCATCGCAAGCTGGGTGCCCGCCATCTCCATGCTGAATATGGCGACAGGCGCTTTTCCGTCGAGCGCGACGTGCTCGGCGATGTTGAGCGCGAAGGCCGTCTTGCCCATGGAGGGCCGGCCCGCTACGATGACGAGATCGCCCGGCTGCAGCCCCGAGGTACGCTCATCGAGATCGGCAAAGCCGGTGGCGACACCCGTAACGTCGGAAGGGTTGTCGCGGCTGTAGAGCAGGTCGATGCGCTCGACCACTTGCGTTAACAAGGGCTGTATCGCCTCAAAGCCCTGGTTGCCGCGCGCCCCCGCTTCGGCGATCTTGAACACTTTGGCTTCGGCTTCGTCCAACAACTGGCGCGCTTCGCGGCCCAATGGGTTGTAGGCGCTGCTGGCGATTTCCGTGCCGATTTCCGCGAGCTTGCGCATGATGGAGCGCTCGCGCACGATCTCAGCGTAGCGGCGAATGTTCGCCGCACTCGGCGTGTTGTTCGAGAGCATGCCGACATAGCTTAAGCCGCCCACGGTTTCGAGTTCGGCGTTGCGTTCCAAGGATTCGACGACGGTGATGACGTCCGCAGGGCGATTCGCTTCGATCAGCTTGGAAATGTGCTTCCAAATGCGACGATGATCGTCGCGATAAAAATCGTCCTCGCCGACCAAATCCGCGATCTTGTCCCAGGCCACGTTTTCCAGCATCAGCCCGCCCAGCACCGATTGTTCCGCCTCCACGGAATGGGGCGGCACGCGCATGAGTTCTATTTGATTGTCGTTAGGCATAGCGAATCAAACGTTCAGAAAAAACTTTCGCAACGCCTCGATTGTCTCTTGCGGCTTTTCTTCCGGAATGAAGTGCCCGCAGTCAATGGCGTGACCACCCACGTGGCGGGCCCGCTCTTGCCAGCAAGCGATGGAATCATAGGCGGCGCCGACCAAGCCGCGCCCGCCCCACAGCACCAGCAACGGGCAAGTCACTTTGTTGTGCAGATCAGCGCGATCGTGTTCTAAATCAATGCTTGCGGCGGCGCGATAATCTTCGCAGGTGGCGTGTATACACGCCGGGTCGCTGAAGCAGCGCACATATTCGTCGAGCACCTCTGCAGGAAACGCGTCCTGCTTGGATCCCCAGCTGGTCATCCGGGAGAGCAAGTAATAGCGCGGATCTTGGCCGATCAGTCGCTCGGGAAAATCAAACGGCTGAATGAGAAAAAACCAATGAAAATAACTGGTCGCCACACGCTGATCGATGGTCTCGAATACTTTCAAGGTCGGCGCGATGTCGAGCAACGCGAGTTTTTTCACGCGCGGCCCATGATCCAGCGCCAGGCGATGGGCGACGCGGCCGCCGCGATCATGTCCGGCAAGGAAAAATTCTGAAAAGCCTAACGCCGTCATGACTTCGGCCTGATCCTGCGCCGTGACGCGTTTGGAATAAGGCAGATGATCCGCCGTGGAAGGCGGCTTGCCGCTGTCCCCGTAGCCACGCAAATCGGGTACGACCACGGTGAAATCCTTGCTTAATTCCGGCGCGACGCGATGCCACATGAGATGCGTTTCGGGATAGCCGTGCAACAGCAACAACGGCGGGCCGCTGCCCGCCCAAGTGACATGGATGTCCGTGCCGCTGGTTCGAATGCGCTCAGTCTTGAAATGGTCAAACACGTTGTTCCTCTTTGGTCGCAACAGTATACCGCGTGTCATCGCCTAACTTTCATGGCGGATAGCGTTCGTGGTATAAAGTCGCCTAAACCATAATCCGATCCCGCTAAACGGGCCTTTACACGTTACATTCCGCAGACTGCTCGTCTTTCATGCCGTTAAGCTTTTATACCATTCTGGCCGCGCAATTTTTTTCCGCGCTGGCCGACAATGCCTTGTTGCCCGCCGCCATTGCATTGCTCATCGAACTCAGCGCCCCCAAGGCTTACGTACCGATATTGCAAGTGTTCTTTGTGGTGTCCTATATCGTGTTCGCGCCCTTCGTCGGCGCGTTTGCCGACGCCATGCCCAAAGGGCGCGTGATGTTCATCAGCAATGGCATCAAGCTTATCGGTTGTCTAGCCATGTTGTTCGGCGTACACCCTTTGCTCGCCTATGGCATCGTCGGCTTCGGCGCGGCGGCTTATTCGCCGGCAAAATACGGCATACTCACCGAGCTGTTGCCGCCTAGCAAACTGGTTACAGCCAACGCCTGGATGGAAGGCGCCACCGTTGGGGCAATTATTCTTGGATTGGGCTTAGGCGGTTACTTACAGAACGGTAGCCTCTACGCCAAGTTAGGTTTTCTTCAGGGTATCCCGTTATTGCACTCACCCGCGGCGATGACGGTGGCGATGATCTGTGGGCTTTACGTGGTCGCCGCGCTGTTCAATTTATACATTCCCGAATTGCCCATCGATCATAAGCTAGCGAAGAAAAACCTGTTCTACGTGCTGCACGATTTTTGGCATTGCTTCACTTTATTGTGGCGCGATCCGCTGGGCCAAGTTTCCCTCGCGGTGACGACATTGTTTTGGGGCGTCGGCGCGACACTAAAAATTGTGATTATCGACTGGGCGCAAAAGGTGCTGGGCTTCGGCCTAGATAAGGCAACCTATCTCACCATTGCGGTCGCGGTCGGCATTGCCATAGGCGCCGCGATCGCTGCGCTAACCATCACGCTGGAAAAATCCGTGAAAGTATTGCCCGTCGGGATCATCATGGGTGCGCTCGTGGTGTTAATGGTGTTTGTGCATGACTGGCGAATCGCCGTGGTGTTTTTTATTTTAATCGGCACCGTGGCCGGGTTTTTCGTCGTGCCCATGAACGCGCTGCTACAGCATCGTGGCCACACCCTAATGGGTGCGGGCCATTCAATAGCTGTGCAAAACTTTAATGAGAATCTCAGCATCGCTGGCCTGAACGCTATTTACGCCGGCATGGTGGCGACGCAATTCTCCATCAACACCATCACAGTGTTGTTTGGGTTATTCATTGCCGGGGTGATGTATTGGTTGTATTTGCGTCATCGCAATGATGTGCCGCTGGCGCACTAGCAATGTGTTGAAAGAGACAGCGCGCAGCCTACGATCTGTCATTCTGAGCGTAGCGAAGAATCTGCTGTTCTCGGCGCATCGCCCTGAGAGCCAATACCAGAGCGGCTCTCAGAGCATGGCAGCCAGGAACAGCACCCAGTGCGTCTGCCGGCGATGTCGCTTTTGATGACGGTTCTTTGCGGAAAGTTGTTGAGCCAGGTGCCTAAAAAGCGGTAGCATTCCACTATGAGCGCACAACCTTTATCCCTTAAATTTCCTTTTCCCATTCGGGTACTTGCACCTGCACTAGGCGCGGAGATCATCGGCGTTGATTTGGCTCGAGGTGTGGATGACGACCAATTCGCTGCAATCTATCGCGCGTTTCTTCGCTATCAAGTCTTACTGTTCCGCAATCAAAATTTACCACCGGGCCGACAAGTGGAGTTTGCGCGCCAATTTGGCGAAGTACAGATTCATGTCATGAATCAGTATCACGCTGACGGTTATCCGGAGTTATATCGCCTTTCAAATTTGGATGAACAGGGTTATCCAACGGGTCGCCATCCCGACAAGGGCACGCTGGCCTGGCATACGGACGGATCATGGCGCCGCGTGACGGGCCAGGCGACGATTCTTTACGCTGAGATTGTTTCGGAGGAGGGCGGCGAGACGCATTTCTGCGATATGTACGGCGCCTATGAACGCTTGAGTAGCGAGTGGAAAACGCGCATTGCGAATTTACGCGCCGTGCACAATCTAGATTTTTCTCGTAGCCGTCGCCATGCAGAAGATCCGATGACCGATGCCCAGCGCCATGAAGTGCCGCCGGTGGATCATCCCATCGTGCGCACCCACCCCGAAACCAAACGGAAATGTTTGTTTTTGGGTGACCATGCGGAATACGTGCAAGGAATGGACTACGCGGCAGGTCGCGCCTTGATCGATGAACTCAACGATCTCGCCATACACGCCGATCTAAATTACGAACATCGCTGGACGCCGCGAGAATTGATTCTGTGGGACAACCGTTGTCTGCAGCATCGCGCCACGGAATACGATCCGGCCGTCCAGCGTCGTGTAATTAGACGCTGCACCGTACTAGGCGAAGCGCCAGAATTTTAAGCTGCAAACTCCAGCAACAAATCCTTGGCCGTGACCGCGTCGCCGGGTTTGACGTGGATGGCTTTCACCACCGCATCGCGCTCCGCGCGCAACATGCTTTCCATTTTCATCGCTTCGATGGAAACCAGCGGATCGCCCTTTTTTACCGCCTGCCCCGGCTTTACTGAAACCGTAACGACCCCGCCAGGCATGGGCGCACCGACGTGATTTACGTTGCCGTCTTCGATTTTCGCGCGTTGCTTTATGCTGGTCGCAACGCCCGCCTTCGGCACACGCACCACGCGGGATTGCCCGTTTAACTCGAAGAACAGCCGCACGTGGCCTTCTTCGTCCAGCTCGGCATTACCCACGACTCGTATCACCAACGTCTTGCCGCGGGCGATGTCGACCATGATCTCTTCGCGATCCTTGAGGCCATAGAAGAATGCCGACGTCGGCAGCACCGAAACATCGTCATAGTCACGCAGATGTTCTGCGAACTCGCGGAACACTTTTGGATACATCAGGTAAGACGCGAGATCATGATCGCTGAGTTTGCGACCGACAGCCTTTTCCCCCTCGGCACGCTGCGCCTCAAGATCGGCGGCGGGCATGAATTTTCCCGCACGGCCATTAAGAGGTTTCGCGCCTTTAAGAATTTTTTTCGTGAGTTTTTTCGGAAATCCATCAGCGGGAAAACCGAGTTCGCCCTTGAACATCGACACCACGGAATCGGGAAATGCGACCTCACGACCGGGGTCGAGCACGGCCTCCGGCGAGAGATCATTCGCCACCATGAACAGCGCCATGTCGCCGACGACTTTTGACGTGGGTGTGACTTTGACTATGTCACCAAATAACAGATTCACCTTCGCATAGGTGCGCGCAACTTCCGGCCAACGATGATCCAGACCCATGGACCGCGCCTGTTCGCGCAAATTGGTGTATTGCCCACCGGGCATTTCGTGCAGGTAAACGTCCGACGTGCCGGCGCGCATGTCCGCCTCAAAGGGCGCATAGTAACGGCGCACGATTTCCCAATAATTCGACAGCGATTTAAGCGCATCGAGGCTTATGCCGGAATCGCGCTTTGAGCCTTCCAGCGCGGCAACGATAGATCCCAAATTCGGCTGCGAGGTAAGACCGCTCATGGCGTCCATGGCGCCATCCACCGCGTCCACACCCGCATCGATGGCCGCAAGCACGCTCGCTGCGCTGATGCCGCTGGTGTCGTGGGTGTGGAAGTGAATCGGTAGGCTGATTTCCTGCTTGAGCGCCTTCACCAGCGCGGCGGCGGCGCGTGGCCGGCACACGCCCGCCATGTCCTTAATGCCGAGCACATGGGCGCCGGCTTTCTCAAGCGCCTTGGCCATATCGACATAGTATTTGAGGTTGTATTTTGGGCGATTGGGATCAAACAAATCGCCGGTGTAACAGATCGCCGCCTCACACAGCGCGCCGCTTTCAACCACGGCGTCGATAGCCACGCGCATGTTGTCGACCCAGTTGAGCGAATCGAACACGCGGAAAATATCAATGCCCGCCTGCGCCGCTTGTTGCACAAAATAGCGCACTACGTTGTCGGGATAATTGGTGTATCCGACTGCGTTCGACGCGCGCAGCAACATTTGGAATGGGATATTGGGAATGGCTTCACGCAGTTGTGCAAGCCGTTCCCATGGGTCTTCTTTGAGGAAGCGCATCGCTACGTCGAAGGTCGCACCGCCCCAGCATTCCAGGGACAACAAATCGGGTGCAAGCCGCGCAT
>JBDSJK010000353.1:0-3469 GCA_039917535.1 Burkholderiales bacterium | reverse complement strand
GCGCGTTGAGGATGGCAGCCTGTTTGGTCGCCTCGACGACACGCAACTGTTCCTGGGCGCGATGCAACAAAAATGTATGGCCTTGGCGATCAGTAACTGAATCCACCTCACCCGCTGTAAGCTCATCGAGGCGTTGCTCAGTTCTGTGCAAGGCCTCGATTAACGCAGAAATTTCCGCGTTTGCGTCCAACAGGGGAGAGCATTCGGGCTTCATGCCATGGACATTTCCAGCCCCAAGGCTTGCAACACGATTTCCGGCTGGCTGAGGGTGCCGACGATTCTGCGGACCGGATCCGGTGACAGCTTGATAAGCGTCGGCGTCAGGAACACGTTGTCTGCGAGGGCGCGTTTCGGATCCTTAAACACATCGACAATTTCGATCTCGTGCCGATCCGGTAGCCGCTCCCGGCAAAGCGCAGTCAGGTTGGCTAGCGCGTGTACCGAGTTGGGCGCATCACCTGCGACATAAAGCCGGAACTTGAATATAGGGGGGCGGCTCATGGCGGCTCACTTAGGCGCCGGTTTGGCCGCATCGCCGCCACGCAACTCGCGTATCCGCGTACGCCCACGCGACAGTTCGCCCTTGCGGCTTTCCAGGGTGCGCTCCAATAAGGTCTTCTCGACTTTTTTGGCCAGCAACTCAGTCTGCAACGACTTGGCGCGCACCTTGAGTACCGCCTCTTCAGCATCCAGCGTGACGCGCTTGAGCTTGCCCGCGACTTCGGCGATTTCGCTTGCCACGCGCTCGGCGCTCTCTTTTTCCCACCGCAGTGTGCCCATCAGCACTTCGCCGCCAGCCGTGTAGATGTCTGCCAGCGTCACCCCGTCTTTGCTGAGGATCAGTTCGCGTACCTGGTTGGAGTGCTCTGTCCCGCGAGATTTAATAATGGACAAACCGCGGTTGCGTTCCCCGGCCTGGACCAAATAGTTGAGATGGATCCACGTATCGGCAATGGTCGATATCTGCAACGGCGTGCCGCCGCTTTCCTGGCCCGCCATTTCATCGAGCAGGCTGGTGCAGACGAGCGTAGTGCCCACAGATTTCGACCAGTCGATCAAGCGTTCCGCGACGTTGTGTGCGGTCAGTTCGTTGCCGACTTTGGCCAGGGTCGACACCGGATCGATGATGATGCAGCGGGCCTTATGCTCGCGTGCCATCGTCTTGATATGCACGAGTAAGGTTTCCGCACTGCCGGTCATGGCACGCGCCGAGACCATGCGCAGGATTCCACTTTTCGCGTAACGAGCGAGGCTAATACCGACCGAGGACAGATTTCGCATCACTTCCGCGCCGTCCGAATCGAAACTCACGAACATGGTGCGTTCGCCACGCTGGCAGGCCGCCTCGGCAAATGCCCCGCTTAACGTTGTCTTGGCGGTGCCGGGGTAACCCGTGATCAACACGCTCGCGCCTCGATAATAACCGCCCCCCAGCATGGTATCGAGCCGCTTCACGCCGCTGGTCACGCGCTCCTGAGTCACCTGGTTTTCCACTGGGCCGATGCTGCGCGCCAACGCGACATCGAATCCATTTTTGCTGATCACGAACGGTGATTCATTCTCGTCGAACTGCGAGCCACGGAATTTTTGCACGCGCAGATTGCGTTGTGACACGCCCATCGCTACTCGATGGTTCAGCGCCACCGAGCAGTCCACCATGAATTGCATGAAGCCGAATTGATGTTGACTGAACGAGCTTGTCTCATCGCCATCTGCCTTTGCGGTAATCAGTCCCGTCAGTTCTTTGGCCAATAACCACTCATGCAGCCGATAAATCTCGCGTCTTTTATCCGCAGGATCAGGCAGTAGCGACAAAACAATATCCAGCGCATCAAACACACTGCGTTGCGCACCGATTTCTTTAATCTTCGCTTCCAATGCCGCCAGCATGCCACTGAGATCGAATGTGCCCGACTGAACCAGGTCAGGGGTGGGTTGCGCGTCCATGAAGTACAGTTTTTTTTGCAATGCGACGAGATCCCAGCCGAAGCCTTCTGCGTTCGCAATAATGCGCTTTGAGGTTTCTTCGAAGGCCACAAAGATGCCGGGCTCTTTGTAATCGCGCGCGCCGTGTAGCAAAAATTGCAATGCGAATATCGTTTTGCCCGAGCCCGGCCCGCCTATCAACAAGGTAGTGCGGCCCCGCGGTAAACCGCCGATGGTAATTTGATCGAAGCCGGTGATCCCCGTGGGCGTTTTGCTGGATACTGCTTTTGAAGATAGGACTGTTTTCATTTTTCTCTTCCCTAGACAACGCAATAAACCCCGTGTAGGACCGTGCGCCCTAATCACACTCTTGGTACGACCACCAGTGGTTGAGGAGACATCGTTGTCTAACCTTAGACTATACGACGTTTGATGCTCGAGCTTTAATACACCGCCCCATGGCACAGGGAGTGGATTATGTAGGACTAGGGGTATACGCCCTAGGGGGTTAGTTGCACTAAAAAAGGGCGTGGGATTGTGAAAATTGTGACGCGCGCGTGTGGGTCGGCTGCTGCCGGCCCTTAGGCCCGCTTGGGTTCGTCGGATAACCGAAAAATACCGCGAGGCGATGACGCGTGGTGGGCTGACTATCCCGGCTTTACCAGCGTGGGCGCGATGCCAGTGCGCAGCAGTTCAAGCACTTCGTCCGCGGTCACCGGATGACTGAAATAAAAACCCTGCCCTTCGCCACACCCTTGCGCCCGTAAAAAAGCCAACTGCTCGCGTGTTTCCACGCCTTCGGCAATGACGCATTGATTCAGGTTTTTTCCCATGCAGACCACGGCGGCGACGATCGCGGCGTCGTCCGAATCGGCGCTGGCGTGCGTAATGTCGCGCAGGAAAGACTGGTCCAGCTTCAGCGTGTCGATCGGAAAGCGCTTCAGATAACTCAAGCTCGAGTACCCGGTACCAAAGTCATCGATAGCGAGCCGCACGCCCATGGCTTTGAGCGCCTCAAGCACCGACACCGTAGCGTTTGTATCGTGCATTAATACATTTTCGGTCAGTTCGAGTTCCAGATAGCCCGGCGCCAGCCCGGTGTCTTTCAGAATGTCCGATACCATTTCCAGAAAATCCTTGTGCCGGAACTGCACCGCCGAGATGTTGACCGCCACCGGCACCGGCGGCAGGCCCGCGTCCTGCCAGCTTTTGGCGTGTTGGCACGCCGTTCGCAACACCCATGCGCCGATGGGCACGATCAGGCCGCAGTCTTCGGCGATCCAGATAAATTGCTCGGGCAGCACCAGGCCACGCTGCGGATGCTGCCAGCGCACCAGCGCCTCAACGCCGGAGATGGTGGCGGTTTCCAGATTGATCTTGGGCTGGTAATACACCACGAACTCCTGCTCCTGCAGCGCGCGGCGCAGCCCGCCCTCAATGGAGTGCCGCTCGACGACCAGCACGTTCATGTCCGGCTCAAAAAACTGGTAGGTATTCCGCCCGTTATCCTTGGCGTGATACATCGCGGTATCGGCGCTTTTGA
>JBDSJK010000352.1:0-7681 GCA_039917535.1 Burkholderiales bacterium | reverse complement strand
GTCTATATGCGGCAGGCCGTTTTTGGCAAATCAATTTTTGCCCCCGCATGATGAAAATAAGTCGGGTTAAATTCAGCCTTCAAACGATGTGATGTAATAATTACCCCAGCTACTGTAAGAACTACATTGGCACCCCCAGTAACAACGTGATTTGTAGGGCAAGGAGACGAAATGATTTGGCATGCCGCTTGCTACTCAAAATTGCCACCGCTGGTTCGAGCGGTTCATTATAAAAGGATGGGATCATGTACCAGCCGTTGAATTTCGATTGGATCAAAAAATCCATTAACGGCCCTCATGCTCCTATTGCAACGCCTGCGAGTGCGCCGGCTCACTCTTACCGGTGGAGGTAGGAATGGAACCGCACATTGCCATGCAGCGCGACCGGCACCACCCGCTGCTGCTGGATCGTTAGAGCGAACCAGCGGCACTGTCGGCAGGGGCGGATGCGGTAACAAGCATGGCGCATCGCCTCAAGACAAAAGCCGTACCGTTTCGTTGGTCGGGGAAACTCGCACCACCCGTATTTGTAACGATTGCTGGCGGATGCGCGAGCAACAGCGCCACGCGGCGCGGCAACGCGCACGGACATTGGGCTGAAGGCCGCCAGTGCCCTTGTAAAACGGGGCGAAACAACGACGATTGATGCTACCGGGTCTAGTGTTCAGATTGACCACCTGCGGGCGCAGCGATATAGTCGTATCTAGCGAAAAAGGGCGTTTGAATTCCTTATCCGCTATTCGCGTTAATACGTGCGATTTCGAGGAGAAGGCCATGGCAACAAATCAGAATCAACGTACCTCAGCCCTCATGGCAGTCAGCGGAATATTCGTGGCTGCCCTGATCTTTTCAACGGAAGCCACGGCCGAGGACAAAAAGCCGACGCCTATTCCGTCGAGCTACGCGCCGGTCGTCGACAAGGAAACTTTCGAAACCCTAAAGGCGCGCATGGAAGCGGCCAAGCCTGACGTCATGGCGCGCCAGAAGAAGCTGCTGGACGAGCGCTACGACCTAAGCGATCGGCAGGCAAAGGGCACGACAATGACGAACGGCAAGCCACTGCAGGAAGGTGTACGCGTCAAACTGGCGAACGGCGCGACATGGCAGCAACTAGGTAGCATCACGCCGGACGCAATCCGCGAAAAAAATCTGTTCCCGGCTGGATTTTTGCCGCTGTCGCATCCGAACCACGCTGAAGGCGGCATGGTGTTTCCGAAATTTCATATTGATGAGATCAAGAAACAGGAAGGCGAGAAGCTGAGGAACCTGAGGCGCTTCGATCTCGACTTCGACCTTCCCGATCATTTGCTGCCCGAATTTCCGGCGCCCATTTTCCTGACCAGCCGACCCGATCTTGGTGATGTCAGCCAGGGCAAACTGGTGACTACCCAGAATTACTACGAGTTGTTCAACGGCATCCTGACGCCGAAGCAACTCGACGGCGTCAGACTGTTGGTATCGCCGCTGATGCAGCAGCAATTTAACATGACCAGTGATCGCCGCACCGATACACCGAGCGTCGGCGTGACCTGTTTCGATTGCCACGCCAACGGGCACGTGAACGGTGCGACTCACCTCGACCCGCAAACGCGCCCGCAGGAAGCAAGGCGCCGCCTTGATGTGCCGAGCTTACGCGGCGTCAATATTCAGCGCCTATTCGGCTCGCAACGTGCGCTACGTAGCATCGAGGACTTCACCGAGTTTGAGCAGCGCGGCGCCTATTTCGACGGCGATAACGTAATCGCGACCAAGAAAGGCGTGCGCATACTGGAACGCGGCAGCGAGGTTGCCAGCATGGCCGAGTTCCAAGCGCTGCTCGACTTTCCGCCGGCGCCGAAGCTCGATCCGATGACAGGCAAACTCGATGCCGCAAAAGCCAGCAAATCGGAAATGGCCGGACAGGAACTGTTCTTCGGCAAGGCGAATTGCGGCAATTGTCATCAGGCGCCATTCTATACCGACAATCTGATGCACGATCTGAAAACCGAGCGTTTCTACAAGACGCAAATGGTTAATGGCAAAAAGGCGGCTGGCGATGGCCCGATTAAGACTTTCCCCTTGCGCGGCATTAAGGACACACCGACCTATCTGCACGACGGGCGCTTGCTGACGCTGGACGATGCGGTCGAATTTTTCAACCTGGTGCTCGGTACGAAATTGACCGAAGCCGAGAAGAAAGATCTGGTCGCGTTCATAAGAACTTTGTAATGAGACGATAACTGCAGAAAAGCCGCAACCCTTGGTGAGGCGCGGCTTTTTGTTTTCCAGGGCGTAATAATAGCGAGCTTTCATGCGCTGGCAATGCGCTTCGAGGTTCAGTCAGCTGACAGCATGGCGCTTCAGCCGTGTATAGATTAGTACCCAGACTATGTTGGCGAGGAAGGCGTAAGCGGCGGCGTCGATCCGTCTTCCACCGAGGCGACCAGCCGACACCCGCACTGATCTTAAACGAGATCAGCCAGCACAGACTAATCGACGGCCCCAACCACCTCACGACCATGCAAGTTTTCACCCGGCACACAGATAATTGACCATCTGCGGGCGCAGCGATATAGTCCTATCTAGCGAAAAAGGGGGTTTGAATTCCTTCTCCGCGCAGCCAATGCGGCCTAATAGACGTGCGGGCCTTCGGTCGCACCCTTTGGCTTTCCCACGTTCAGCATTTTCCAGGAGGCATCATGAAGATAAAGTACGGCATTTTGTTCACCACACTCATTCTCGGCGGTCTTGCACAAGCGCAGCAACAGGAACAGGCTCCCCCAGCGCCGACGCAGCAGCCGGACGCAAAGCGGCTGGAAGACCAGGAGCGGCCGGCGACTGCGACCATGCAGCCCACCAAAGGAAACCAAGCGAGGGGTACGGTGACCTTTACGCCCACAGATGAGGTAGCCAAGGTAAAAGTTGAAGTGCATCTATCGCAACTCAAACCCGGCAGCGTGCACGGATTGCATATGCACGAAAAAGGCGATTGCAGCGCTTCCGATGCTTCGAGCGCGGGCGGCCATTTCAATCCAAGCGGCAAACCGCATGGCGATCGGGCCGGAGCCGAACGGCATGCGGGCGATCTCGGCAATGTCGAGGCGAGCAGCGCGGGCGAGGTTTCCGCGACCTTCGACGTCGAGGGCATCAATGTGGGTGCCGCGCCCAATGGCGTCATCGGCAAGAGTGTCATCTTGCACGCAAAGGCCGACGACCTCAAAAGCCAACCTTCGGGCAATTCCGGCGACCGGATAGCTTGCGGAGTGATAAACTTTCAAACTAAGGAAACTCGATCACCGCGTCTGTGATTCCATGGCTTGAGCGGGGGAAGGAATTTCCCCCACTTTTGACCGCGCTCAAAGACCTTGCCATTGGGTTCCTCGATAAAGACCCGCTGGGTTGCCATTGGCTCACGCCGCAAGAAAAATCCTTTGTTGTTCAGCGCTTGGAGGAAGACAACAAACGCAAAGCAATGGTGGCGGCCACCACAATTTTCTTGAGTCGTTGAACGGCGGCTTACCAGACAAGCGAGTGGCCGCAGTGGGTACAATTGCCTGCCAGCTGAGGTTCTTGAACGGCAGGGGAAGGTGTTGCATCTGATTGCTAAGCGGCTTAGCGATCACAGCGGTTGCTTGGATGGTTGGTGACGTGGAGTAGGGCTTTTCATTAATGGACTCTCAAAGATTCTCCAGCATGACAATAAATAGACAACATTGTTAAATCGCCCGGCTTCGATAAAAATAGAATCTGCTGCCTACCAATCAACGGCTACCGTTAGATTTGGCGTCCGCTCTATACCTAGACCAAGTCTTCGTGGATGCAAAGGTAGTTCCCTTCAGTATCTTTAAACCAAGCCGCCTTCTCAGCGCCCAACACGCAGACATGATTGACCGTCTTTAGCCCAGGGAAGTCGTAGTCTTCGAACACCACACCTTTTTTCTGGAGCCCCCCAATACTTGCATTGATGTCTTGGACTTGAAAACTCAACGCCGTGTGGTCTGCTTTCGTGCCGCCGGCTTTTTGAAAGAGGGCGATAATCGCGCCCCCGCCTCCCGCAAAGATGAATTTTCCGTCGGCTTTTTCGCCTCGCGGCTCAAGTCCGAGAATATTTTCATAGAAATGCCGTGCGCGATCCAAATCGATGACCGGTAGGATCGTTGTGACCGGAGCAGTGGTTAACATGATGTGGTCCCTCTAAAAAAAAAGATCAATAATCGGTTACGCTACGCGTTGTCCAGTTTGTTGAGACGCCGCTCGATGCCCCAAAGAATGGCTCGCGCACCAAGCTGCAACGTTAGACTGACGGCTTGGTGCCACAGTGCAGGAGCGGTCGAGGTTGTCCGGATCGAAAAATTCGCCGATTGATAGAATGATAGGCCAGTCTGATCTACATTCATTGCGTTTTCTCCTATTAAATTTGCCTGCAGCTGCCGCTCGTTACGCGAGCGGGGGGGGTCGTTTTTTTGTCTTCTATGCGTTAATTCCCGCCGCTACCTTAAAGGTTCAAAGGCCTATAAGTATTTTCCGACCCGTGCTGGCATGTTCGATTAATGGCTCCCGAGTTTTCTGAAAGCATGGAGAAGAGGTTCTTCAAATAACACTATCGAAATATCGCCAAGTTATTCATAACGTTGGCAGTACGTTAGGAAATTTGTGCCTACTTCAATGCTCATCGGTACGGTGATGGTCCCGCAATACTTGCGATAGTTATTGATTTATCTCGTCCAACGCTACGCGTCAACTCTTTTAGAAAGGACGTGCCATCCTTAACCGCACATGGCAAGCGTTGCGCTCCGCTTCTAAGTTGCTGGCTGCCTTTCTCGCATTTGTCACTCGCCACTTCAGGAATCAAACGGGGCCAGGGCCACATTCTTTTGCCGTCTCCATTCACAACCTTAATTTCCCTTGACCGGTTGTCCCGCCGGATGTGTCGTCTTATGTTGCCTGCGGCCTGCCCCTCGGCTTCGCCTCGCGCGCGTCGCTCACCCGTCAATTTCTCTATCTTGGCATAAAAGCGGCGGTTGCCCAAGGGTTGGTTTTGGTTCAACGCCAAGCGCAGGTCGTCAATGGCATCCTTGTCCATCGGTGTCCGGAACAACGCTCGGTAGACAGTCTGGCGCTGCTTATCCTTCACGCCCAACGCCACGTAAATCGGGTGCAGCGTCAGGTAGGGGTTGGCTTGGCCGAGGGCATGGGCGCGGTAGCTGGTCCGGCGGTAGTGGCCGGAATCGTCCATCCGGGCTGCCCGTAGCGGGTTAAGTTCGCTGTAGCGCTGGCAGGTAAGTAGGTAAGTTTCGGCCTGGATGAGGCGATTGGTAGCGGCTGTCCCATAAGGGGCCGCTGCGGCGGTAGGTGGTGTCGAGGTAGTGCCCGTAGCGGCGACCCAAGGCGATGATGAGCCGGGGTACGTTGTCGGCATGTTTGGGGGTGATTAGCAGATGCACATGGTTGGTCATCAGGGCATAGGCGTGCAAGGCACATTTTTGCTTTGTCAGGGCTTCGCCCAGCCCGTGCAGATAGGCGTAATAGTCTTCCTCGCCAAAGAAACACGGTTCACGGTTGTGGCCGCGTTGAACAAGGTGCAGCGGGACGCCGTCAAGATGCACGCGGAGGCGGCGAGGCATGAGCTTACTTTACGCCTCGTTAGAAATTAAAGCGAGCCAGGCTCTGAGGTTTCCCCCCGAATTATGTAGAGCAGAGGGGCTCTGGGACCGCGTTGTTGATTTGAGCATGGATGGCGTGCCCCCGCCGCGACACATCGCCGAGCGAGCGCAAGTAGTGACGGAGGATCGATGACACGCCGTGCCAGTGTCGTGACCGGGATTTCGCGACGCTGGGTGCGGTTCGTGCTCATGAATTGCAGTTCCAATTGATGCGCCTTGGCGGCCTCACCGATAAGACGCGGTGCCATTTGTGCGATGCGCGCGATGAGCAGCAGTACCTGGAGGCGCTCGCACCCCTTGCTACGCGCTGGCATTACGATGCTTGCGCCCGGTGCGCGTGTGCTTGATCAGCCCCAAGCGGCAGCCTGCCGGGTTGCTGCGTGCCGACTCGAAGCAACCTAACTCCTGTGCTTGCGCCGTGGCTTGGCCGTAGAGTTGCTTGGCGGGTGACCCGTCCTGGGTTGCGCTGGTTACGAATTCCCGGTTGCGCTTGTCCCCTTCTCGGGAGATGCGTCCTATCCAGTGCCAACCTTGCGCTTGCAACAACTGAAACCAAGTGCCGCGAAAGCCCGCGTCGGTAATCACGATGGGGGTAGGCGCTTCGGGGGGCAACAGCGCGGCCAAACGCTGTACAAAACGTCGATGCACTGGGTAGTGGCCCAAATGCTTGCGCGCGTGCACTTCTTCATAGCGGGTGAGGCTGCGTCCGTCGACGACGACACCGGCGCGCAACCCGTGCCATTGCAGATCCGCGCTTAGACGGGACCAATCCACCACGATGAGCCTTGGTTTGACCGCACTTAAGCGTGGCGTCGCAAGCGCTCGATAAATATCGAAACGCTGCAACCATCCCTGCCAGTTGCCCAGCCAGCGATCCACGTATTTCACTCGATGGCGCGATTCGCACGGTCTGCATGACTCGATCTCCTGGCAAGTTTGGTCGCTTACAAGGACAAAGATCCAGCCCTGCAGCCCTTGTTTTGCTCGGAGATTACGCCGTACCTTCTGTTTTACATACTATATTCGTGGGGAAACCTCAGAGCCTGGCCCCTTTAATTGTCGCTTCGCACTTCTCAGGGCAGCGTTGCTACACCCATGCCATGAGACCCATTTCCAGCGGATGGGTGAGTAACTCGTGCCAGGGAAAGACGCGAATTTGGTAATCGAGACTGCCGCACAACTCGGGTTGTAGCTCAAGTGCGTAGATGTGCGCACCGCTCGCGTCCGCCATGCCGGTTGCGGTGAACCGATGCTGCTTGACGACGGAATCACCGTGACTAACCAATGGACGACCGAGTAACAACTCGACGAGCACGTCGTCGGGTTTTAGTCCGCCGAGTTGTACGGCCACTTCAAACAGCAAGGTACCGCCGTAATCCATACGCCGGATCGGTGTGTCGCGTCGTTGCATCTTGACTTGCGGCCAAGCGTTGACGACGCGTGCTTTCCATTGCGCGAGACGTATGGCATTTTCATATTGGCCATTGGAAAACCGCCGCCATTGCTTGGTCGCGCTGAGATAAAATTTTGACAAATATTCACCCACCATCCGGGTGGAGTTGTATTTCGGTAGCAGCGTCGCAATGGATCGCTTCGCCATCTTGACCCAAGCTTCTGAGTAACCAAGCTTGCCCCGGTTGTAGTACATCGGGACGATTTGGTCTTCGAGAATTTCGTATAGCGATTGCGCCTCTTCGCGATTGCGTCGATATTCTTCCCAATTTTCCGGCGCCGGTTTGATCGCCCAACCATTGTGGCCGTCGTAGCCTTCGCCCCACCAGCCATCTAATACGCTGAAATTCATCACCCCGTTGATACCGGCTTTCATACCAGAAGTGCCGCTGGCTTCCAGCGGATAAAGAGGGGTGTTGAGCCATACGTCCACACCTGAGACCAGGCGCCGTGCCAGACCGAGATCGTAACCTTCGACTAGCAAAATGTGCCCCGCGAAATCGGGTGATTTAGAGATGTTGCTTAGATGACGGATCAAATCCTGACCGGGCTTGTCCGCGGGGTGAGCTTTGCCGGCAAAAACAAAC
>JBDSJK010000351.1:0-3895 GCA_039917535.1 Burkholderiales bacterium | reverse complement strand
CGCGCTTGCCGGAATACCGAGCAGTCGCGCTTTCGCGCGCGCCACTTGTTGCGTACCGCGATTTTGGCCCCATTGGGGTCTTCATGGGTTATGATTTTCACGTTACGTCAGAAGGTCCTAGGCTGATTGAGGTCAACACGAACGCTGGCGGTGCCTTTCTCAATGCGTTTCTTGCTCGTGCTCAGCACGCCTGCTGTGCGGAAGCGCTTGCGCCTTTAGAGGTCGACTCTGCGGCAGTCAGCGGCGAGAAAATCGTACGCATGTTTATCGATGAGTGGCGGCTTCAGCGGGGGCATGGAAAACCACGACGTATCGCCATCGTCGACGACGTGCCCGAGCTACAGCATCTCTATCCCGAATTTCAGCTCGCAAAAGCTTTGCTGGAGGAGAGCGGTATCGAGACCATTATCACCGATGCCGAGCAGTTTAATCTTGTGGGGCATGCGTTATCAATCAATGGACGTTCGATCGATCTGGTTTACAATCGCTTGGTCGATTTTTCGCTAGAAGAGCCACGACACGCCGCGCTCCGCACTGCCTATCTTGCCGATGGGATCGTCGTTACGCCCAATCCGCACGTACACGCACTCTATGCCGACAAGCGAAATTTGGCGCTGCTGTCGGAGTTCGCCCGTTTGAAGCAGTGGGAATTGTCCCCCAGTCACATCACGGCACTTGAAACAGGTGTGCTGAAAACTGTCGTGGTATCGGCCAATAACGCCGAGAAGCTGTGGCGGGGACGCTCCCGGTTATTTTTCAAGCCCGCGCGTGGTTATGGGAGCAAAGCTGCATATCGCGGCGACAAGGTCACCCGCCGGGTGTGGGACGAAATCATAGCTGGGGATTATGTGGCACAGGCCTATGCTCCGCCGGGAATAAGGGGAATCGCCCTTGCTGGGGTACGCTCTGAGCTAAAGGTCGATGTCCGACTATATACCTATGCTGGTAATGCCTTGTTGGCGGCTGCTCGACTATACAGAGGCCAGACCACAAACATGCGCACGCCTGGCGGAGGGTTTGCGCCTGTCTTGGAGGTTGGAAGTTACGCACACGACTGCGGTGACAGTTTGGCGCCCCGCATTCGCTAACTGTCGTGGGCTTACACATCTTTCGGACCGAGCCGAAGTCCTATGATATTTATCCTCTCCATTGGAGCTAGGAAGGACAAACCGTATGCCTCGTCGTAGTTCCAAGCCCACAAAGATCGGCTCAATGCCTAGACGTTCTCGGATCGCACCGACATCGACCGAGGGCCAAATTCCGCCGTCCATAATGGGCGAGGTTGAACTGCAAACGCTCCATGTCCGCGTTATCGCTTTGGAGAGCCTCATCGTTTCCTTGCTTGCGTCAGCATCAGATCGGCAGCGGAATCAAGCCATAAAAATGGCGGCTTATATCTCACCGAGATCAGGGGCTACCCAGCACCAGCTAACGATTCAGGCGGCCAACCACGTTCTTGATCTCATTAAACGGGCCACTCCGTTACATCGCCGATTGCTGTCCAAATAAGTGACGAGGACTGGCCTGCACTGCGGTGCGGTTCACCCGATCTAAATTCATGTGGCGATACTTCGCGGTAACTGCCGCCAGTGTTTAGAATTCCAAAATACGGTACATTTCGCCATTGTTCGACGTCTGAGTTTGAGGGTTTCTCGATCAAAGAGGGGTTTTCCCATAATGCGAGTTAGGCCCGCCGTAACGCTCTCTGTCACCGCGCTCGTCTAGGACCTTTTAGAAAAAAGCGCCAAACTGGGCGCTTGTGAGCTCAACGGCGGCATCGGTAACGACTTGGACGATAGCGTTTAGGTCCGCGTTGCTGGTAATGGCGGTTGCGACCTGGTTGAGAATTTCCAAGCGCCGGGTGGCACCAAATTTTCACGGCACCTGCAGCCCATCCTCAGACGTTGAAAAGCAGCTTGCGGATAGTCACGGACAGCGTGCCACGCGGGAACGATGTCACTCTTCCCTCGTTCGACAAGTGAGTTAAAAAAAAGTTCAAAGTCGTGATCACAAGTCCACCAGAAGTGAAACCGACGGCCAAGGCGTATCCAAAACTATCGAAAGAAAGCAAGCTCTCGCGAATAGCTCGCATTGCCGCCGTCCCCTAAGTAAGCAGCCCGAATAAATAGGTCTAGAGGCAGAACATAAACGATTTCAGCAACCAAAACGTTCTTGTCGTTGGTGCGGCCGGCGGCATCGGTCATGCTACCGCGCGCGCCTTCGCCGACGCGCACGTGAGGGTCACTGCCGCCGGCTTGGCCGGCGACGACCTCAATGCCATCGCGAACGAAATCGGTGGCGCAGCACCGTCTGGTGCACACCCAGATCGCGCGAGGCCTGAGCCACCCCCACGCCGCGATCCCGGATCAGCTTGACCGCCTCAAGCTTGAACTCTCGTGTGAACTTCCGCCTCTCCATGACCCACCTCCTGGTTTAATAAAAACACCAAACTCGGTGTCTTCAAAACCGGGTGCAGGCCAGTACACGTTTCACATCTGCGAGTGCGCTTTTATAACCGCGTGTCATCCGAACCAGGGACAGGCCACACTCTATATACCGCTGGCGATAACCCCCAAGTGGGAAATAGACTTCTGAAGGCTCTTATTTGGCGAGAATTCGCGTAGCCTGACACCACACCGAGCACGAGCCCGGCTCCTGCAATAGGTAATATAGATGCTCGCTTCCTTGGGGTTACACCTTCGAGCCAATCCAGAGAAGCTTTGTGCTTGCGCCTCAATTTTTGAAGTCTGCCCATCGCCCCGCACCCATGTAGGCGGCCCCTAGCCCCATCATCTCGTTTCAGCTTATGGCAATAGGTAGTTCTGACAAGGCGCTCGATAGCAGGAGCTAGTCCCAAAAATTCCCCAAAAATTCCACCATTTTCACCGGCTAACGGCGTGGTTTCCGGCACCGAACGCGGCAGCCCTCGAAATTCATGCGCCCCATCGGGCGGCAGCGGAGCCATTGGTGTCCACTACTTAAAAGCGGTCGCCCGTGTCCCTCCGACACCTACCGAAGCCATTGGGTGCGCCACAGGCTAATTCTTTGAATTCGTGCAGGTATAGCTGCTCGTACCCAAGGGTATGACCCTTCCCTTTGACCGTGTCCCTCCACGTGTCCAATGGGTATCGTTGTCCCTGCTATTTGTCCTTGGCCGTCCGCTTCCTGCGGCGGCCCTCCAGATGCTCCCGAGCTACTTCGGGGTCACCTCCTTGGCCCCACAGTTGTCACCGCCATTAACTACAAATGGAAAATCTCGGGGGATGTCCGATAAGTGATGATTATCGGACAAAGACGGCTTCTGACCCAAGCGGACATTCCGACCAATTACTTGTTTCCCTAAATGCCCACCTCAATCAAAATAGAGACGTCAGGCCGATCTGGAACTGATTGCGGGTGAAGCTGTAGAGCGGAATATTGCTGTGCTGTTCGGTAAAGACGTAGGAAAAGCGCGGCGTGAAGCCGTGATACTCAAAGCGCCGGTTGAGCAGGGTGAAGGCCAACGATACCGCATCGTCGCTACGGGTCTTGCCGAAGGCGGCCAGGGCGGCATCATAGCGGGTAATGAAGTAGCTGGGCTGAAATCCGGCCGAAAAACCCCACGGTAAGTCCTGCTGATATCCGCCACCGAACCACACACCGGAATAGGAATAAGGGGCGATTTGCGCCTCCTGTCGGTTGAAGCCAAGCTGCAGCTGGAACAGGGTGGACGGCGACAGGACGTACGCCACCTGGCCTTGTGCCGACCATAGTGGGCCACTCTGCTCCGGAATGAGTTTGTTGGCGACAGATTGGCCACCCAGCGATACGCCGACCAGCCAGTCCGAGGTGATGCCATAATCGGCGGCCAGTTTGCCGCCCGCGCCGCTGATATAGTCCTGGTTGGCGAACCAGC
>JBDSJK010000350.1:0-12066 GCA_039917535.1 Burkholderiales bacterium | reverse complement strand
CGAAAAATGAAGTGGGTCAAGACGCGAAACGCGAGCACACCATCTCAATGAGTCGTACCTTGGCACTCGCGGATCTAGTCCGAACCTATCACAACATGACCACTTGGCAACCGCACGGCATCTACGTGGCGATACAGGAAGGAGGGCTCACTTGTTTGTCGCTCGATCGATTTCATCAAGGTACGACTTCCACCAAGCTATTGCATCTTTGAGGACTGCTCTCTGATCGCGCCCTTTGAACGGGCCATTGTTGATCAAGTAGTGATACGCAGTTGGCTTGTTCGGACCTATATGGACAGTGGCGCCTTGCCCAGCACCCACCTCGTATTCGTGAACTATGTTGTTGCCCTCGGCTTCAATAAGCCTCCAGAAGATGGCAGGGTTCGGCTTCGAGCAAGTGAGCTGCCTCAAAGCGTCATCGATTGCTCGTTCGTAGCTCTTACTGATTGTTGCGTCGACCTTTTTAAGGACGTGGCCCACCGTTCGAAGAAGTACGACTGCGCCTACCCAACGTATGCGCCATGCTCGGCCTTGAATCCCGTCGACAATCTCCTCGGCCGCAGCACAGCAGTCTTCGAGGACTTCTCTCGCAGCCTTAGTCATCCTACCGAGCGCGCAGATTGGGCTGAAGCATGAAGTCTAACATTGAGAAATCGTAGCAGGTATGGAATGAAATGAAATACGGGGAACAACAATCCCGAATTACGCGATGCTTCATCCGAGCTACCGTTGCTGGCTATAGAGCTGTAGGTTGGGTTGAACGCAGTGAAGCCCAACATTGAGCCTAGTTGATTATCGCTGAGTTCACTAGTGCCTACGTCACTATCATTGTGAGGAAGCGCGTCCTCAATTTCGAAGTTGTTGTTGGGCTTCATGATTCAGCCCAACCTACCCTGTTTTGAACTGCGACTGCGACTGCGAGGCGGCTTGGCGGCTCCGTTTTTTACCGTTGACCATCCCATCTGACGCGCGGTCTTGACTTCGTGACCGGCGATCTCGCGCAAGAACTGCCAATCAACGTACTCGTCGAGCAACACCTTCACGAAACAGCGGCAACAAGCCGATCCTTCGCCTGTTCAAGGAACGTGAGGACTTGCTCTCGAGTCAACAAGGGAAAACCCTCAAGAAAGTCGTCGATAGATTCACCTGCCTCGAGATAATCGAGGAGCGTCTGAACGGGCACTCGCGTACCGAAAAACACCGGTGTACCCCCCATGACATCAGAACTGCACGAGACCCCTCGTTTTCCATCCAGTCAGATTACTCCAAGCGCTTCGATGTACGCAACGGCCTACGGCGCACCTTTTGCGCAGCTATGTACTAAGGCCGTCACTTTTATGCACCTGCGGACAGGCATGGTTTCGCGAGGCCAGCACCACATGAAGCACAGACCATTGAAATAATTATGTATTGTTCCATCGCTACACTCTTGGCACGTAGTTTGCTAAATCCAATGTGAACTACTTAACCTTGAAGGAGTTAACATGAACTTGAATGACAGCCCCCTCGCGATGTTGGAACTTGCTGACGTATCCTGTGAAGACATTGCCATGCGTTACCCTGGCCTGGCGCGCGTTCAGTTGTTGCTGCAGCAGGGCAACGATTCGTTGTTCGGTAACGACGATGAGGGCGAAGATCTGATATTTTAATTCGCGTTGCTTGGTTCTCGCGCGGCTATGG
The DNA here is from genome assembly GCA_039917535.1 of Burkholderiales bacterium. Classification (GTDB taxonomy): domain Bacteria; phylum Pseudomonadota; class Gammaproteobacteria; order Burkholderiales; family JALYOK01; genus JBDSJK01. The sequence goes on along the minus strand of JBDSJK010000350.1, from coordinate 10,386 downwards.
CCGTGACGCTGTATGCAATCCGTTAACGTGCACGCTGTAGGCCTCGGGGATATTGGCTCCTGGCGAAGCATGGCCTAAGCGCCGCATCCCGCTTGGCTCCTGGCACGGCACCTGAAAATTTGTAAGCGGATTTTGTTTTTTCCGCGACCTCTGTTCTAATTCTCGTCACGCTCACTTCCGAGCTTCACGACGAGAACCATGCTCGAAACACTTCAAACGATTTTTGCTTCCAACCAATTCGCTTCCGGCGGGCTGTTGTTGGGCGCGCTCGGGCTGGTGGTGGTGTGGCTGCGCGAGGTGCCGAAATTATTTTTCGCGTGATATAACAACGAATGGATGCGCGCGCGGCTCGGCAACAACCGCAAGCTGGCGTCGGTGGTGCTGAAAGAGGGTCAGAAGGAATCCGTCGTTGCGTACCTGCAGCAGTTTTTTGCCTCCAAGCAGCGTTAAGACGAGCTCGGCATTCCCTGGCGGCTCGGTTATTTGCTTTATAGCCTGGCACGGGCAAAACCTCGCTGGTCACGGCGCTGGCCTCGGAGCTTTCGCTCAACGTTTGCACCCTCAGCCTCGCCTCCCCAACATCACCGACGAACGCATCGGCAATCTGCTCGCCTCCGTGCCGCCGCGCTCGGTTATTTTGTTGGAAGACATCGACGCCCCCGCCATCCGCTCGGGCCGCGGGGATTTCCCCATGGAGTTTGAGCCAATATCCATGCTGCTCTCCGGGCAATCTCTCGGGGAACATTAAACATCTCCATTGACCCGGACGCATAGCCTCGGTAGGCTTTCGATTTTTCGCAGGAGAGTCTGCATGGCAGAACGCATTGTGATGCCCGCGGGGGAAGCAACGGTCGAAGCGAAGGCGGGGCAATTTACCGACGCGATGCCGGAACTGTTGATCGGAGAGGTAAGCGGCCCGGTGGGCCAGGCCTTTGCAGGCATGATGGGCCAAAGCGCGGGCCACACGCGGATGTTCGCGATTCGCGACTGCAATCAGTTGGTTCGTCCGATGACGATGATGGTGCCGAAAGTCACCATCAAAGACAGCGCCACGATTAATCTGCTTGGCGGCGTGGTGCAATCGGCAACGGCCGATGCGGTGCTCGATAGCGTGATCGCCGGCGTGCTGCCGCGCGATCAGGTGAACGATCTGTGCATCGTTGCGTTAATCTGGCTCGACCCACGTGCCGTGAAGGACCCAAACTTGGATCAGAAAGACTTGTATCGCACCAACTATGAAGCGACGCTGCTTGCGATCAAGCGGGCGATGAACAATGAACCGAGCATCGATGAACTGATCGCCAACCGGCATAAGATCAAGCATTACCTGTTTGATCCGGACGCGTAGCCGTATGTTGAAAAATTACTACATCATCGCGTTGCTGTGGTCGTTTGCGGCTGCCGCTGCGGAGCCATTGCCGCCGGGCGTTGTCAAGGCATTCCAGCAAGCGGATATCCCGCTCAGCGCCGTGGGCATTTACGTTCGCGAACTCGACGCAGCCGAACACGCGATCGCCCATCGCGCCGATCAGCCCATGAATCCTGCTTCGGTGATGAAGCTCGTCACCACCTACGCGGCGCTCGAATTGCTTACCCCTGGCTATACCTGGAAAACAGAAGCCTACGCACTCGCTATGAATGGCGACGGGGTGTCCGGCGATCTCTACTTGAAAGGCTACGGCGACCCGTCGCTGACGCTGGAAGATTTTTGGCTGTTGTTACGCGCGCTGAAGCAGCGCGGGGTGCGCACTATACGCGGCGATTTGGTGCTGGATCAAAGCTATTTCGAGCTACCGAACATCGACCCGAATGGTTTCGACAATCAGGGCTATCGCGCTTACAACACCAACCCCCATGCCATGTTGGTGAGTTTTAAGGCGGTCAGCGCGCGCTTTATTCCGATGCCCAACGGGAGCCTGCGTGTAGTGTTGGATCCCGACCTGGCGCAAATCAAGCTTAAAAACCAAGTCAACATCAGGCCTGGGCTTTGCCCAAACAACTGGCGCGACAGCATCAGCAAGGATGTCCAAAACGGGCCGCGAACGGCAGTGATCGAGCTAAAAGGCAGCTTTTACGCCGATTGTGGCGAAAAATCCCTGCAGTTCAACCTGCTTTCCAACCCCGACTTTATCGCTGCCCTGTTCAAGCAACTCTGGACAGAAATGGGCGGCACCTGGTTAGGTAACGTACGGGAAGGCACGATTAAAGAAGGTGAGCGCCCACTACTATCGTGGGAATCGCGCTCGCTGCCGGAAGCCGTGCGGGACATGAATAAGTGGAGCAACAACGTCATGGCGCGGGCCTTGCTATTGACGATCGGCGCCGAGCGCTTGGGCTCGCCGGGAACGCCTGCCAAAGGCGCCCAGGCGATCAGCACTTGGCTGAGCACTAAGGGCCTTGAAATGCCCGAACTGGTGCTCGAAAATGGTGCAGGCCTGTCGCGCAAAGAGCGAATCAGCCCGAAAAGCCTGGGCGATCTGTTGGTTTCCGCCAGCAATAGCCCGATCATGCCGGAATTGATGGCCTCCCTGCCCATCGCTGGCGTGGATGGAACCATGAAAAAACGTTTAAAAAACAATGAAATGACCGGCCGCGCCCATATCAAGACCGGTACGCTCGAAGGTGTTAAAGCGATTGCGGGTTATGTGCTGGCGCGAAGCGGCAAGCGGCTCGCCGTAGTTTGTTTGATCAATCACGCCAACGCAGCGAGCGGCGATGTTGCACAAGACGCACTATTGCAGTGGGCCTACCAGAAATTTTAGGGCTTTTACTTTCGCGTATCCACAAGGTTGGGCTATCATAGAACTGTAGATAGCCAAGCGCAGTAGCGCGGGGTTTTGAGCAGAGCTAAACCAAGCCATTTTGTCGCCACCATGAAAGCACGCTGCATCACATTTTGCCTAGCCGGACTATCATTGGTCTCACCGATGACATTTGCCGCTGGCACTGACTGGTTCAGCGGAATTGTGTTGACTCGACCCATGTCACAGGAAGATGCGCGCGCTGTCTCGGCTCGCATTGACGACACCTACAAATCCCGTAGAATTTACGGCGCCTACCAAATTAGTCGCGCGCTAGGCCTTGAAGTAGGGGCGGACTTACCTCGGATTGAGCTACGCGATAACGGTCTGTTTGAGCCCGGCAGCCTTGCGCCCGGCGCGAAAGCCAAGGGTTGGCAGTTATCCAGCACCGGTACCTTGCCGATTGGCCGCAAATTAGGCGTGACTGGTAAAGTGGGTGCCTATCGTGGGGAACTCGATCTGGGTCCCACCCAGGCCACCTTGGACGATGGAAAAACTAAGGCAATTTATGGCCTAGGCGTTCAATACGACGTCACGCAAAACTTCCGGCTGCAAGGAGGCTGGGATCGCTATTATCTCGGGACGCAGAATCAAACCCCTGAAGCCCAGCGCAATATCGATTTGCTGACCATAGGGCTTAAGTACAAATTCTAGCAGTCAAATAAATCGTTGATTCTGACGTTGTTGCGCGGCCGGGTTTTTTCCGGCTTTGTTATTGGTAGATCATCTCGCCAGGAAGCAAGCTGGGTGTGGCGCTTCGGGCATCTAGGATTTCATCAGATAGTGAAAAAATAATCCAACGAAAATCGCGCCGCCAAACCAGTTGTTATGGCGAAACGCCTTGAAGCAACCATCGCGGCTACGGTCGCGGATCAGGAAATAGTGGTACACGGCCATACCTACCGCGACGGCGAGTCCGGCGTAATACGCGCCACTTAGGCGAAGCCGAAGACCGACTAATGCAAGAATTCCAATAGTCACCGCGTAGCACAGCATAATGGCCAGCACATCGTGTTTGCCGAACAAGATCGCCGAAGTGTGAATGCCAAGTTTGACGTCATCATCTCGGTCAACCATGGCGTATTGCGTGTCGTAAGCGACCGCCCAAAAAATATTCGCCAGCAGCAAGGCCCAGGCTAGAAGCGGCACGGCGCCCGCTTGCGCGGCGAAGGCCATGGGAATGCCAAAGCCAAAAGCGATGCCGAGATAGGCCTGCGGAATCGCGAAAAATCGCTTGGTGTATGGATAACTTACTGCAATGAATAATGCCGGAAAAGACAATGCGACGGTCAGTTTATTGGTTTGCAACACCAGCAAAAACGCGACGACAGCCAACAGGGCCGCGATGCTCAACACTTCTGTTCCGCTAATCTTGCCGCTGGTCAGCGGGCGATGTTGAGTGCGGGCTACGTGCTTGTCAAAATCACGATCGGCGTAGTCGTTAATGGCGCAACCGGCTGAGCGCATCAGCAAGGTACCGAACGCGAAAATGAACACCAGCTTGCCACTGGGTTTGCCGTCGGCGGCAATCCACAACGCCCACAGGGTCGGCCACAGCAATAACAGCGTACCGATGGGTTTGTCGAGGCGGACTAGCTTGGCGTAAAGGAATATGCGATCCAACATACGGGGCGAGACTGTCATACTTTTAAGTAGTCTACCTTCGAATGCATCCAGCGTGCTAAATGCCGCTCGACCGTTATGGTGTCTTCGACCAATAGCCGCTCAGCCATATTCCGTGCGGCTTCCAGCAAATCAACATCGGTTTCCAAATCGGCGAATCGCAGCATCGGAACGCCGCTTTGACGTGCGCCAAGAAATTCCCCCGGCCCGCGCAGCGCTAAATCTTGACGCGCAATTTCAAAGCCGTCGCTATTCTCGAAAATGATTTTAAGCCGCGCCCGCGCGGTTTCCGATAGCGGATTTTGGTAGAGCAAAATACACGCACTCTGCCGCGCACCGCGCCCCACGCGGCCCCGAAGTTGATGCAACTGCGACAGGCCCATGCGCTCGGCGTTTTCAACCACCATCAATGACGCATTCGGCACGTCGACACCGACTTCGATCACCGTCGTCGCAACCAATAGCTGAATTTCACCCGCTTGAAAGCGCGCCATGATGTCGGCTTTCTCGACCGTGGGCAACCGCCCGTGGATCAAACCCACGCGCAAATCGGAAAACGTTGCTTCGATGTGAGCAAAGGTATCCATGGCGGTCTGCAGTTGCAGCGCTTCCGATTCTTCGATCAGCGGACACACCCAGTAGGCTTGTGCGCCCTCGCTGCACGCGGTACGCACCCGCTCGGAGACCTGCTCGCGGCGCGCATCGGAGATCAATTTCGTCACGATGGGCAAGCGTCCCGGCGGCAATTCATCGATCACCGAGACGTCTAGATCGGCGAAAAAACTCATTGCCAAGGTGCGCGGAATCGGCGTGGCGCTCATCATCAGTTGATGGGGATGCTGCTTACCCCGCGCGCCTTTGCTGCGTAGTGCCAGGCGTTGATCGACGCCAAAACGATGCTGCTCGTCGATCACCACCAGGCCCAGTTGCTGAAACTCAACGCCCGCTTGGAATAGCGCGTGGGTGCCGACGATGAGTTGCGCTGTGCCGCTCTGCACAGCCGCAATCGCTTCGCGTTTTGCTTTACTCTTCAAGCTGCCGGTGAGCCACGCGGTTTGCACGCCCAGGGGGCTCAGCAAGGCGTCTATTTTTCTAAAATGCTGCTCGGCCAAAATCTCCGTCGGCGCCATCAGCGCTGCTTGATGACCGCTGGCGACGGCGCGCGCGCAAGTCAACGCGGCGACAATGGTCTTGCCGCTCCCCACGTCGCCCTGTAGCAGGCGCTGCATGGGGTGAGGCAGATCGAGATCGGCGTTGATTTCCGCGAGCACACGCTGCTGCGCCAGCGTTAGGTGAAAGGGCAATATTTGCTGTAACCGCGCCACCAAATCGTTCTTGGCAATGAGCCGAGGGGCAAGCTGGGCGCGGCGTTCGCGGTAGGCAATGCGCATGGAAAGTTGTTGCGCCAACAACTCATCAAACTTCAAGCGGCGCCAGGCCGGGCGCGCGCGGTCTTCCAGCACCGCAAGCGGCACATCGGGCGCGGGATGATGTAACTGTTCTACGCTCGCGGCGAACGCGGGTAAGCGTAAACCGCCGAGTAATTTTTCGTTGAGCGTATCGCTTAGATCACAGCGCGACAGTGCTAGCCCCACCAGTTTCTTGAGAGTGTGTTGCGGCATGCCCGCCGTGGTCGGATAGACGGGCGTGAGGGATTCGGCCAGGGGCGCGCCCTCTGACACGACGCGATATTTCGGATGCACCATCTCCGGCCCGTAGTAGCCTTGACGTTGCTCGCCGAGCACACGCAGGCGCACACCGGGCTGCAGTTGTTTGATCTGGCTTGGATAAAAATTGAAGAAGCGCAGGTACAACACCGCAGCCCCATTGGCCAGTTGGCACACCAGTTGTCGACGCGGACGATATTGAATTTCCGCATGCAATAACTCGCCTTCCGTTTGCGCCATGCGGTCGAAGGGCAAATCGTTGATGGGGTAAAGATGGGTTTCATCTTCGTAGCGCAGCGGCAGATGTAAAACCAAGTCAAAATCGACGCGCACGCCGAGTTTTTCCAGCCGGGCGCGGGCCGGCTTGCTTAGCGCTTCGAGTGTCGAAACGGTATTGCGTTTGACGTTCGACGCAGGCAAAGCAACGGGCGCGGCCTTAGTCGCTGCCTTTGACACGATGAATCCGCACCACTTCCGGCACAGCGCGCAATTTTTGCATCATCATCGCCAAGTGGCCGCGATCCTTGACCTGCACGGTGAAATTGATGTTGGTATAGGCGTGAGAGTCGCGGTCGTCGGTGGCGAAATTCTCGATGTTGGAATTCGCTTCCGCAATGGCTGCCGCGATGCGCGCCAGCACACCGGGCTGGTTCGCGGCCAGGATCTTTATCCTTACATCGAATACACGGCTGCCGGCATTGTCCCACGCGACGTCTATCCACTTATCCGGGTCGGCACGGAATTGTCGGATCACGCGGCAGTCGTGAGTATGGATCATCAAGCCCTGACCTTTGTTGATGAAGCCAATAATCGGGTCACCCGGAATCGGCATACAACAGTGGGCAAATTGCACCGCCATGCCTTCGGTGCCGCGTATGGTGATGCTGCCCAATTTTGAATCGTGAGGCGCGTGCTCAAGGCGCAATAAACGCCGCGCCACGACCACGTTGAGTCGCTTGCCAAGGCCAATATCGGATAGCACCATATCGCGAGTCTTGGTGTTTTCGCCGCGTAACATGTGTTCCCAATGGCTATTGTTCACATCGCCGGGCTCAACGTTTAGCGCGCGTAGCGCCTGGTTGAGCAGGCGCTCACCGAGCATGATCGCTTCATCTGAGCGTATGGTCTTCAAGTAATGACGAATATGGGATCGCGCCTTGCCGGTAATCACAAAGTTCAGCCAGCCCGGATTGGGTGTGCCGTGGGGCGCCGTGACGATCTCCACGCGATCGCCGCTTTTTAGCGGCGTGCGCAACGGCGCGAGTTCATGATTAATCTTGGCCGCGATGCAACGATCGCCGATGTCAGTGTGAACCGCATAGGCAAAATCCACCGCCGTGGCGCCCTTGGGCAACGATTTAATTTCGCCGCGCGGCGTAAATACATAAACTTCATCGGGGAATAGATCGACTTTGACGTACTCGAGAAACTCGGCGGAATCTCGACTTTGTGTCTGTATTTCGAGCAACGATTGCAGCAAGTAGTGGGTACGTTTCTGCAGCTCGTTAAGCGAACCATCGTCGGTCTTGTAGAGCCAATGGGATGCAACGCCAGCTTCGGCGATCTTGTGCATCTCCTGAGTGCGTATCTGGATTTCCATGGGTGTGCCGAACGGGCCGATCAGCGCCGTATGCAACGCCTGATAGCCATTCGCTTTCGGAATTCCCACATAATCTTTGAACTTTCCCGGAATGGGTTTGTACAAATTGTGCAGCGACCCAAGGGCAAGATAGCAAGACGGCAGATCTTTGACGATCACACGGAAGCCATAAATATCGAGCACCTCAGCAAAACTGAGCGACTTCTCGATCATCTTTTTATAAATGCTGTAAAGGTGCTTTTCGCGACCGTGAACCACGGCGTCGATCTTGTCTGCCGCCAGCCGCTCCTCGATCGCGTGCTGAATTTTTGAGATCACTCCACGGCGGTTGCCGCGGGCAGCTTTGATCGCTTTCTTCAGAACTTTATAGCGCGTCGGATACAGAAAACTAAAGGCCAGTTCCTGGAGTTCCTGATAGATATTGTTTAGGCCCAGCCGATTGGCAATGGGCGCGTAGATGTCCAGCGTTTCGCGGGCGATGCGGGTTTGCTGCTCTCGGTCCATGGCATCGAGCGTGCGCATGTTGTGCAAGCGGTCGGCGAGCTTGATGAGGATCACGCGCACATCACGCGCCATCGCCAGCAGCATTTTTCGGAAGTTCTCCGCTTGAGCATGCTGTTGCGACTCAAATTCTATTTTGGTTAGCTTGGAAACGCCGTCGACCAAATCACCAACTGGCTTGCCGAACGCGCGGGTTATTTCGCGCTGCGTGGTGCCGGTGTCCTCCACGGTGTCGTGCAGCAACGCCGCCATTAGCGCCTGAGAATCCAAATGCATGTCCGCAAGGATGCGCGCAACCGCTAACGGATGGGTGATATAAGGCTCGCCGGTCTTGCGAAACTGACCCTCGTGGGCGACTTTGGCTAACTCGAAGGCTGCTTCGATTTGTGCGACATCCTCCGGCTTTAGATAGCTGGAGATGACATGGGAAAGTTCCGCAACATCAGTCATGGGACATGACCAAAGACGAACAATGTGGATTGAAGAATAAAGGAACCGGCGCTAGCCTAGGGAAAGCAAACACTCCTTATCCAATTCCAACATGCTGAGCGCTAAACTACCGGCGGGCGATTGAGCACCTCCAACCCATACTTGCCTGCGGCGAGTTCGCGCAGCGCAATCACGGTGGGTTTGTCTTTGTTGCCATCCACCATCGGTGTTGCGCCGATGGAAAGTTGGCGAGCGCGAACGGTGGCAGCCAGGGTGAGCTCAAATCGGTTGGGAATTCGTTTCAAACATTCGTCGACGGTAATTCTGGCCATGGAGGTCTCATTGCATTAAGTTGTGTAACAAAGCGGCATGTGCGATCACCTGCCGGGCAAGTTTCAGACGTTGCGTACGGACGATGCCAACTAAATCTTTCACGGCATCGGTAAAGTTATTGTTGATAATAACATAGTCGAATTCGCTCACGTGGCTTAGGTCCTCTTTTGCCGCCGCGAGCCGCCGTTGTATGGTTTCGCTGCTGTCTTGTTTGCGGCCTTCCAGACGCGCCCTCAGCGCTTGCAGCGAAGGCGGCAAAATAAAAATGCTGATCGCATCAGAAAAAATTCGCCGCACCTGCTGCGCACCTTGCCAGTCGATCTCCAACACCACGTCGTGGTCTGTTGCGAGCGTATCGTTGATCCAGCGCTGCGACGTGGCGTACAGATTGCCGTAGACTTCCGCGCTTTCGAGAAATTCACCGCGCGCGGCCATTAGCAAGAACGTTTCGCGATCGACAAAATGGTAGTCCTTGCCGCTCGCCTCGCCGGGACGCGGGGCGCGCGTCGTGTAGGACACAGACAGCTTGGCAATACGATCTTCCGCGAGCAGCGCCGCGACCAGACTAGATTTCCCCGCGCCCGATGGCGCAGCGATGATAAAAAGATTTCCGTTCATTTTTATAGCTAGGATTTAGAAACTACAGGCGGGTGTTGAATGCCTATTCGATGTTCTGTATCTGTTCGCGCATTTGTTCGATCAGCACCTTGATCTCCACCGATGTTTTTGACACATCGGTGGCCACGGACTTGGCACCCAAGGTATTGGCTTCGCGATTCAGTTCTTGCATCAAGAAATCCAGGCGTTTGCCTGCACTGCCGCCCTTGTCCAACACTCGACGCACTTCAGTCAAATGGGCTTTCAGCCGCGACAATTCCTCATCCACGTCAATTTTGCTGGCGAACAGCACGACTTCCTGGCGCAGCCTATCGTCCTCGATATTTAGTGCGGCATCGCGGATGCGTGCCATGAGTTTTTCTTGAAATGCGGCCACCAGCTTGGGGATCTGCGGTACGACCTCATCGGCCAGCATCTCCATCCGCGTGACCCGCTCCATCAACAGTGCCTTGAGCTTTTCGCCCTCGCGGCCGCGAGTGTGACCCAATTCCTCCAGGGAGATGCCGAGCAAAACCAGGGCATCGGCGGCGATTCGTTCGACCGGCGGCGTGTCCTGCTCGAAAATACCCGGAAAATTGAGAATATTGGATACCGATAGCGGCGCGCTACTCGGCAACATGCACTTGATCGATTCATTGTACTTAATAAGCTGTTTCAATACATTGTCATTGAGTGGCAAACCCTTCGCGGCGCTAGGAACCGGCGCAAAGCCGATGCGGCAGTCAACTTTACCGCGCACAATTTTTGCGCCGATCGCGTCCCTCAGCCCAGCTTCTAGCGAGCGTAACTCATCGGGCAGCCGAAATTGGATTTC
>JBDSJK010000349.1:0-16814 GCA_039917535.1 Burkholderiales bacterium | reverse complement strand
CCAGACCACATTGGCCGGCCTGTCGGGGGAAAAGCGCGTGATCAAGGATCGAGCCGGCCATATTGTCGAGGATATCGAGAAAATCCAGCTTCCGCAGGATGGCAAACCGCTGACCTTGTCTATTGATAGCAAAATTCAGTATGTCGCATACCGCGAGCTCAAAGCCGCGGTCATCGCCAATCGTGCCAAGGCCGGTGCGATTGTGGTGCTCGATTCCCGCACGGGTGAGGTGTTAGCGTTGGCGAGCCTGCCAGACTACAACCCCAACAATCGCAGCCGTCTAAAACCCGACCAAATTCGCAATCGTTCCGTGACCGATACGTTCGAGCCGGGCTCGACGTTGAAGCCCATTACCGTCGCTGCGGCGTTGGAATCGGGCAAGGTCACCCCCGAGACTCACATCCAGACGGCACCCGGTTCCCTGGTGGTCGGTGATCACACCATCCGCGATACCCATCCCCAAGGCGATTTAACCGTGGCGCAAGTCATACAAAAATCCAGCAACGTGGGTGCAGCCAAGATCGCTCTGTCGCTCAAGGCGGAAACCATGTGGGACCAATTTAAAGACATGGGCTTTGGCGCAATGCCCCATTCCGGCTTGCCCGCCGAGGCGACGGGCAACGTGCGGCCGTTTCAAAAGTGGCGGCCTATCGAGCAAGCCACAATGTCCTATGGACACGGCATTTCCGTCAGTTTGCTGCAACTTGCGCGCGCTTATACCGCCTTCGCCAGCGGCGGTGAGTTGAAGCCGATCACCATCATGAAATCCGAGGCAACCGTGGAAGGTAAACGGGTCATGTCAGAGCGAACCGCCCACGCCGTGACGGCGATGCTTGAACTTGCGGTGCAAAGCGGAGGTACGGGCACCAAAGCGCAAGTTCCGGGATTTCGCGTTGCCGGCAAGACCGGTACGGCTCATAAGCTAGTTGGCGGCAAAGGTTACGGCAATGATCGTTACGTGTCGTCATTCGTTGGATTCGCGCCGGTATCCGCGCCACAACTGGTGATCGCGGTCATGATCGACGAGCCATCAAGCGGTGAATATTACGGCGGCACGGTCGCTGCGCCCGTGTTCTCGAAAGTGATGGAAGGCGCGCTGCGCAGTTTGGCCGTTTCGCCCGATGCGCCACTCAAGGAATGGTCTGAACCGGTGAACAACGCGCCCGTGATCAAGGAAGAAACCTGATGAACGACGCCACGCACATGCATCATCGTGATGAATGGATGATCTAAAGTTTATATGTCCATCCTGCGACAACTAGAGAAACTCGGCACACGCATCACCCGCATGACGGCGGATAGCCGAAAAGTCACGCCTGGCGTGGCGTTCGCTGCTTATCCCGGCGAGCGCGCGGACGGCCGCGGCTATATCCCCCAGGCCATCGATCGTGGTAGTTCGGCAGTGCTGTGGGAGCGAGAGCATTTCCAGTGGCATGCCGACTGGCGCGTGGCCAATCTCGGCGTTATGGGGCTGCGTGACCAAGTAAGCGAGATCGCCGGTGCCGTATACGGCAATCCGTCGCAACAGCTGTGGATGCTGGGCGTGACGGGCACCAACGGCAAAACATCGGTGAGCCACTGGTTGGCGCAATGTTTGAACGCGGGCGAACGTCGCGCAGCGGTATTGGGCACGCTGGGCAACGGATTTCTCGATCACCTGGAAACTGCCTTCAACACCACGCCCGACGCAATTGATCTGCAGGCGCATATTGCGGATTTTCTCGAACAGGGTGCGACCGACGTCGCTATGGAAGTGTCATCCCACGGCCTGGCCCAGGGCCGCGTGAAGGGCGTCCAGTTTGACGTGGCGATTTTCACCAATTTGTCCCGCGATCATTTGGATTATCACGGTGACATGACGAATTATCGCGAAGCCAAGGCCAAACTATTTTTCATGCCGGGCCTGCGCCACGCCGTGATCAATCTCGACGATGCTTTTGGTACGACACTCGCCTTGCGCCTACGAAGCGCCGGCGTGCCGGTGATTGGCTATACATTCGCAAATTCCAATGAATTCGATTTTCCCGTGCTGCACGGCGGTGATATTGAACTATCTGCGAGCGGGGTCAGATTTAGCGTCACCGGTCCTTGGGGTAACGGAACCGTAGGAGCCGCCGTGTTTGGCCGCTTCAACGCCTACAACTTATTAGCCGTTTTGGGCGGATTGATCGCCAGCGATATGACCTTGCCTGTTGCTGTGGAACACATTCGACAAATCACGCCCGTAGCCGGACGCATGCAACAAATCGGCGGCCATGGACAACCGCTGGTCCTTGTCGACTACGCCCACACACCGGATGCGCTCGAGAAAACTTTACTGACCGCGCGCGAACTTACGGCGGAGGATGGAAAACTCATTTGTGTATTTGGCTGTGGTGGCAATCGCGACAGCGGTAAGCGTGCGTTGATGGGCGAGGTCGCGCAACGCTTGGCAGATCAAGTGGTGCTCACCAGCGACAATCCCCGTGATGAGGATCCGCAACAAATTCTCGCTGAGATAAGTGCCGGCATGAGTCGTGATTGTTTGATTTTGCCCGATCGCGAGCAGGCGATACGCCGGGCGGTGTTGGGCGCGAATGCGAGCGACGTGATTCTGATCGCGGGCAAAGGTCACGAAACCTATCAAGAAGTACGCGGCGTTCGCACACCATTTAGTGATATCGACATTGCTAAGCGCACGCTGGGAGAAAAAATACAATGATGACTTTGCTTGAAGCGGCTGAGGCGATAGGGGCACTCGCATCGGGACCCAATGTGCCATTCATGGGCGTGTGTACCGACAGCCGCAACTTGCAACAAGGCGATCTATTCATCGCCCTGAAAGGCGAACGCTTCGATGGCCATGAGTACATCCGCAGTGCTATGAGCTTTGGTGCCGTGGCCGCAATGGTCGATGCCGGTTGGCCAATGCAAGATCTCGGCTTACCTCTGTTGCGCGTTGAAAACACGCGGCTTGCGCTGGGCAGCTTAGCTCGCGCCTGGCGTCGCCAAAACAATGTGCCGTTGGTCGCAATCACCGGCAGCAACGGCAAGACCACCGTCAAGGAAATGGTCGCGGCGATCATGCGCGCCGCGCTGTGTAGCGGCACTAATGAAACCGGCCAAGAAACGCTTCTCGCAACGGAAGGAAATCTTAACAACGACATTGGCGTGCCGCTCACGCTACTCAAGCTGCGTGGCCAGCATCGTTACGCGGTGATTGAAATGGGTATGAACCATCGCGGCGAGATTGACTATTTATCTCGCATGGCGGAACCCGACGTTGCGCTTATTAATAACGCTCAACGTGCGCACCTCGGCTTGCTCGGCAGTGTTGAAGCCGTCGCCCACGCCAAGGGCGAAATTTTTGCCGGACTGCGTCCCAACGGGATCGCCCTGATCAATGGCGACGATCCATACGCCTACGTGTGGCGCGAGTTGGTTGGGCCGCGTAAGCGCATCGAGTTTGCTTTGTCCCAGCCGGCCGCTGTGTCGGCGCGATTCAGCCTCACGGCTTACGGAAGCCATATCGATTTCATCACGCCTTTAGGTGAAGTCTCAACTCAGTTGCAGGTGCCCGGCGTACACAACGTTCGCAACGCGCTGGCCGCATGTGCTGTTGCCGTCGCGCTGGAAATCGCGCCGGTGAATATCAGTGCCGGACTACGCGCGTTCACCGGGGTCAAGGGTCGCATGCAGCGCAAGAGCGGCATCAGCGGTGTTCAAGTGATCGACGATACCTATAACGCCAATCCCGATTCCGTCATCGCCGCGTTGGATGTGCTCGCGCAGGTCCCGGGGCAGAAAATTTTTGTTCTTGGCGACATGGGAGAAATTGGTCCAGACAGCGTTGTGCTACATGCCTCGATAGGCCAAGCCGCGCGAGAACGGGGCATCGATCGACTCTTTACCTTGGGTGAACTCGCGCCTCATGCTGCTGCGAAATTTGGTAATGGTGCCGCGCTCTACGTCCGCGCCGAAGATTTGATTGCGAGCTTGCGACCGATATTAAGTAACAACGTCACCGTGTTGATTAAGGGCTCTCGTTTCATGCATATGGAACGGATTGTCGATGCACTGATGGCCGAACCCGCTTACGGCTAGCTATGCTGCTCGCAATCGCCCAATATTTTGCCCACGAGATCCGCGCACTCAACGTCTTCAACTATCTGACGTTGCGCGCCGTGTTGGCGAGCCTGACCGCGCTGGTGATCTCGTTCGCTGTAGGGCCGGCCATGATCCGCAAGCTAACGGCCTACAAGATCGGTCAATCGATACGCGACGATGGCCCGCAGACCCATTTGATTAAAGCCGGCACGCCCACCATGGGCGGCGCGTTGATCCTGGTGGCGATAACAATTACTACCTTATTGTGGGCGGATCTCACCAATCATTACGTGTGGATTGTGTTGCTTACGACGGTGGGCTTTGGCGCCGTCGGTTGGGTAGATGACTATCGCAAAGTCGTGCATCGCAATCCCAAGGGTTTATCGGCAAAAGCTAAATATTTTTGGCAATCCGTGGTGGCGATCATTGCCGGTATTTATCTCGCCTACAGCGCCAAACTGCCGGTGCAGACGGAACTGATCGTTCCTTTTTTCAAAGCCGTTGCCATCCCGCTGGGGGCGCTCGGATTTGTGATTCTCGCTTACTTTGTGATAGTGGGTTCAAGTAACGCAGTTAACTTGACTGATGGTCTGGATGGCCTTGCGATCATGCCAACGGTGATGATCAGCAGCGCCCTTGCCGTATTTGCCTATGTGGCCGGCAATGCCGTTTTTGCGCGCTATCTCGGCGTGCCCTACATCCCTGGCGCCGGCGAGCTCTCAGTGTTCTGTGCGGCCTTGGCGGGTGCGGGATTAGGTTTTCTCTGGTTCAACGCGTATCCCGCGGAAGTGTTCATGGGCGATGTGGGCGCATTGGCTCTGGGCGCGGCGCTTGGAGCGATTGCGGTGATCGTGCGCCAGGAAGTGGTGTTGTTAATCATGGGCGGTGTGTTCGTGATAGAAACCCTGTCAGTGATGGTGCAGGTCAGCTATTTTCGTTACACCAGACTTACCACCGGCGTGGGCAAACGAATTTTTCTCATGGCGCCGCTGCATCACCATTATGAACAGAAGGGTTGGAAAGAAAATCAGGTCGTGGTCCGATTTTGGATTATCACCATGATGCTCGTACTGTTTGGTCTATCAACGTTGAAGCTACGATGAGCCTCGCGATTGCTAATCAACGCTGGTTGGTGCTCGGTCTGGGCGACACGGGCCTGTCACTGCTGCGTTGGTTGCGGCATCGTGGTGCAACAGTCCGCGTTGCCGACACTCGTGATAACCCGCCGCACACCGCGCGGGTGAAGCGCGATTTTCCGGACGTAGAGTTGTGCATCGGGCCCTACCAAGCGGACACATTCGCCGATATCGATGCGATTGCGATCAGTCCGGGTGTTGCCCTTGCCGAGCCGTGGGTTGCCGATGCTGTAACGAAGAACATTCCTGTGGTCGGTGATATTGAGTTATTTGGTCAATCGCTAGCTCAATTGTCCGGCACAAAAACGCCCAAGGTCATCGGCATTACCGGCTCCAACGGAAAATCAACCGTGACGACCATGGCCGGAGAGTTGTGCAAAGCGGCGGGGCTTAAGACTGTCGTTGCGGGCAACATCGGTTTGCCGGTGCTCGACGCGCTTTACGACGCCGAAACCACAGGCACGATGCCCGACGTGTTTGTACTGGAGTTATCGAGCTTTCAATTGGAAAGTACGTCAACACTGCATTTGAATGCGGCCACGGTGCTGAATCTGAGCGAAGATCATCTGGATCGCTACGCCACAATGGCGGATTATGCCGCCGCCAAGGCGCGCATTTTCATGCATTGCGATTGCCAGATTTTGAATCACGACGATCCACGTTCCGCCGCGATGCGAGGCGTTGGATCGACGGTGAAATATTTTGGCCTCGACACCGCGCTCGGTAAAGATCACTGGGGCGTTGCAACTGTCGGCGGCGAACCATGGCTAATGGAAGATCAAGCGCCGCTGTTGCCCGTCGCCGATTTGCCTGTCGCCGGTATGCACTATGCCGCCAATGCGCTTGCCGCTTTGGCGCTGGCCCGCGCGATTGATTTACCCCTTGCGCCACTGCTGCACGCGATTAAGCGCTTTAGAGGCTTGCCCCATCGCGTCGAGAAGGTCATGGAAATTGGCGCGGTGGCGTTTTACGACGATTCAAAGGGTACTAACGTCGGCGCGACGGTTGCTGCGCTGCGTGGCATGAAGGAACGGGTAGTGTTGATTGCCGGTGGCGACGGCAAAGGTCAGGACTTTTCACCCATGAACGAAGCCGTTGCTAAACATGCACGGGCGGTGGTGCTGATCGGACGTGATGCAGATTTGATTGCTGCAGCGATCGCCAATAGCGGGGTTCCTGTCCTGTACGCGAAGACGATGCAAGAAGCGGTTCGCCAGGCGCTGAAGGCCAGTGCGCCCGGTGACTACGTGTTGCTCTCACCTGCTTGTGCGAGCTTCGATATGTTTAACAACTATGGACATCGCGCCCAGGTGTTTATTGACGCCGTTCGTGCGTTGGCGGCGGAACAACGCACGTTAAATCAGGGAGCGGCTTAGCCATGTTTTATACCGCAGCGCGGCCGCAACGACCTGACTACGATCCAGCCATTGTTTGGGGCACCTTGCTGTTGCTGGCTTTAGGCACAGTGATGGTTTATTCGGCCTCGATCACCATAGCCGAAACCGACCGCCACTATGGTCATCAAAGCACATACTTTCTGGTACGGCATGTCATCTATGTCTTGCTTGGCATCATGGCTGCTATCGGGGCATTCCAAGTTCCGCTAAGGGTGTGGCAACGCGCCGCGCCTTACCTGTTTCTGGCCGGTGTGGTGCTGCTGTTGCTGGTTCTGATGCCTGGAATTGGTCGCGAGAAGAATGGTAGTCAACGCTGGATTTGGTTCGGCTTCACCAATCTGCAACCATCGGAGTTGATGAAATTTTTCGTTGTGCTGTATGCCGCCGATTACACGGTGCGCAAAGCGGCTTTTATGGATAGTTTCAAGAAAGGTTTCTTGCCCATGTTGGGTGTAATGTTGCTCACCGGCGGACTATTGCTGCGTGAACCCGACTTCGGTGCCTTCGTCGTCATCATGGCGATCGCCATGGCGATGTTGTTCCTCGGCGGCATGAATTGGCGGCTGTTTGCGGGGTTGATCGTGCTATCGACCGTTGGATTCATTCTGCTTATCTTCACCTCACCCTATCGCATGCAGCGGGTGCTGGGCTTTATGGATCCTTGGTCAGACCCGTTTGGCAAAGGCTACCAGCTAAGCCACGCACTAATCGCGTTCGGACGCGGTGAATGGTTCGGCGTTGGACTGGGGGCGAGCGTCGAAAAACTGCTCTATCTTCCCGAGGCCCACACGGACTTTTTGCTTGCTGTGATTGCCGAGGAATTGGGTTTCGTCGGCGTGTGTCTGGTGCTGTCGTTATTTGTGTTCATTGTTTATCGCGCCTTTGTCATCGGTCAGCAGGCGGCTTCGCTGGAACGATATTTTTCCGCATTAGTTGCCCAAGGCGTGGGCTTATGGCTCGCGGTGCAGGCGGCGATCAATATCGGCGTCAACATGGGCGTGTTGCCGACGAAGGGATTAACGCTACCGTTACTTAGTTTCGGCGGCAGCAGCATAGTCACCAACTGCATTGCGCTGGGGGTATTGCTGCGCATCGATTGGGAAAATCGCCAGCTCATGCGCGGAGTCACCCTATGACCGCCACGATACTGATTATGGCGGGCGGCACCGGTGGCCACATCTTCCCCGCGTTGGCGGTAGCGGATCAACTAAAAAGCGCCGGCTGGCACGTTGTGTGGCTCGGCACACGTACCGGCATGGAAGCAGAGGTCGTGCCACGTCGTAGTTACGCCATGGAATTCATCAACATTTCTGGTGTGCGCGGCAAAGGGCTGCTCCGCATCGCCCTGTTGCCGATGACACTGCTGCGCGCCTTCTGGCAGGCCAGCCGCATCATCCACCGGCTCAAGCCCGACGTGGTATTAGGTGTGGGAGGGTACGTCACGTTTCCTGGTGGATTGATGGCATCGCTGCTCAATCGGCCACTCGCGATTCATGAGCAGAACTCCGTCGCGGGCTTGAGCAACCGGCTGTTGGCGACAATCGCAGATCGTATACTCACGGGCTTCCCAAAGGCGTTCGAAGAGAAAATCGCTAGCCCGATCGCAAAATTCCTCAAGCCAAATAAACAGGTTGAGTGGACGGGCAATCCCGTCCGTGCGGAAATCGCGGTACTACCCGATCCGTCGCGCCGCTTTACTGGCCGCGAAGGCGCACTAAAACTGCTCGTGGTCGGTGGTAGTTTAGGTGCGCAAGTGCTTAACCGCGTGGTGCCCCAAGCGTTGCAATTGATGACCCCTGCGCTACGCCCCCAGGTTACCCATCAAGCGGGGGCAAAACATGGCGATGAGCTCAAGCAGAGTTACCAGAGCGCTGGCATCAGCGCTGAGTTGAAGCCATTCATCGACGATATGGCGACCGCCTACGGAAACTGCGACTTAGTGATCTGTCGCGCCGGCGCCCTGACCGTCTCGGAGTTGTGCAGCGCCGGTGTCGCGAGCATCCTGGTGCCGTTTCCGCATGCGGTTGACGATCATCAAACGTTGAACGCCAAATTCCTCAGCGACGCAGGCGCTGCGGTACTGATTCCCCAACAAGAGCTAACGCCACAACGCTTGGCTGAACTCATAGCAAATTTCACGCGTGCCCAGTTGAAGCAAATGGCCGGCAAAGCGCGCGCGCTGGCGAAGCCCGATGCGACGGCTCAAGTTGCCCGGGTCTGTATGGAGTTGGCCCATGCGGCATAGAGTCAAGCGTGTGCATTTTGTTGGCATCGGCGGCTCCGGGATGAGTGGCATAGCGGAAGTGATGCTGACCCAGGGGTTTCAAGTGAGCGGCTCCGATCTGGGCAATAACGCGACCACGCAACGACTTCAATCTCTCGGCGCAAATGTTGTCCAGGGTCACGTTGCCACCAACATTTCGGGTGCCGACGTCGTCGTTATATCCACGGCGGTCAAAGCTGATAACGCCGAAGTCGTCGCGGCACGCGAGCAACATATTCCAGTCGTGCCCCGCGCGATGATGCTGGCGGAGCTGATGCGTTTGCGCCAGGGCATCGCCGTTGCGGGAACCCACGGCAAGACCACCACGACAAGCTTGATCGCCAGCATACTTGGCGAAGCGCAAATGGATCCCACCTTTGTTATCGGTGGCCGGCTCGAAGCGGTCGGCGCGAATGCGCGCTTGGGTCGTGGCGATTTCATCGTGGTTGAGGCCGATGAATCCGATGCCTCCTTCCTCTATTTGCAGCCGGTGCTTGCAGTGGTCACCAACATCGACGCGGACCATATGGAAACCTATGGCCACGATTTTGAAAAGCTCAAGTCCGCTTTCGTGGATTTTGTTGAGCACCTGCCGTTCTATGGATTAGCCGTGCTGTGTGCTGACGATCCCCATGTCACGGCGGTTATTCCACGCATCACCAAAGCGGTTATGACCTATGGTGCGTCGGAAGGTGTAAACATCCGTGCTGTCGACATTCGTGCCGATGGCGGACAGATGCATTACACCGCGATCATAAACGACAGCCATTTACAGGCAAAAAACGAAAGGCTGGACATCACGCTCAATTTGCCTGGCGTCCACAATGTTCTGAATTCCCTGGCAGCGATTGCCGTTGCGTTGGAGACGGGAGCGACCCGTGCCGCGATAGTGAAAGCGTTAGCGGAATTCAAGGGCGTAGGTCGACGTTTCCAACGTTTTGGTGAAATAAATCTGTCAAGTGGCGGCACGTTTACCTTGATTGATGACTATGGTCATCACCCGGTCGAGATGGCCGCAACCATCGCCGCCGCGCGGGGTGCCTACCCGGAGAGGCGCTTGCTGCTTGCCTTCCAGCCGCATCGCTATAGCCGCACCCGCGATGTGTTTGAAGATTTTGTGAAGGTGTTGTCTAGCGTCGACGTGTTGTTGCTCACAGAAGTTTACGCCGCCGGCGAAGCGCCTATCGTCGCCGCCGACGGGCGTTCGTTGGCACGCGCGATTCGCCTGGCGGCAAAAGTGGAGCCGTTATTCGTCGATCAAGTACAGGATGTGCCCGGCATGATTTTGGAAATAGCGCGGCCCGGCGATGTGGTACTGACCATGGGCGCTGGTTCGATCAATCAAGTGCCAGCGTCGCTCACCCAACAGAACAAACAATATAGCGGAGCTATGACTCAATGAATAATTTAACTCAGAACCATTTTGGCATGAAGGTGCGCGGTGAATTGCGTTACCAGGAACCCATGCAGCGCCATACCAGTTGGCGCGCCGGTGGCTGCGCGCAGCGCGCCTATGTGCCGGCGGATGTAGCAGATCTGTCGCGTTTTTTGCGCAGTAATCCGCAGGATGAATTAATACACGTCGAGAAAGTTCAGCGTGTGGTTAAGAAACAGCAGGGCATTTACCTCGAACGCGAAGTGCGTATCGTCGGTGATCTGGCCTGAAAAGCAAGTATGAAAAAGGGTTGCCGGTAGTCGATGAATAGTAAGTTTGGCAAAGTTGCGGTGATGTTCGGCGGTAAATCTGCCGAGCGCGAGATTTCGCTGCTGAGCGGCAACGCGGTTCTCGCTGCGCTCAGAGAACGCGGCGTCGACGCACACGAGTTCGATCCCGCGCAGCGGCCGCTGGAAGACTTGAAGCGTGAAGGTTTTGCCCGCGTGTTCATTGCCTTGCATGGCCGTTTTGGCGAGGACGGCACGGTTCAAGGCGCGCTTGAACTCATGCAGATTCCCTACACTGGCAGCGGTGTAATGGCTTCCGCGCTAGCGCTAGATAAATGGCGTACCAAATTAGTTTGGCAAGCGGTCGGCATTCCTACGCCGAAATATGAAATGCTCAATGCACAAAGTAACTGGGGAGAGGTTGTCGCGAATCTCGGTTTGCCACTGATCGTCAAACCCGCACGTGAAGGCTCAACCATCGGGCTGACGAAGGTGAACAGCGCGGGCGATTTGCCACGAGCCTACGCGGTCGCGGCGCGTCATGACGATCTCGTTTTAGCGGAAGAATTTGTCGCCGGCCAAGAGCTTACAGCAGCGGTGTTGGGCGACATTGCGTTGCCATTGGTGCGTATCGAAGCACCCGAAGGCAACTATGACTATCAAAACAAGTATTTCACCGACACTACGAAATATCATTGCCCGGCCGGAATCGCCGCCGACGTCGAGACAAAAATTCAACAGGCAACGCTGAAAGCGTTTCACATCTTGGGTTGCCAAGGTTGGGGGCGGGCAGACATTATCCTGCGGCCCGACGGGACCTTTTCAATGTTGGAGATGAACACCTCGCCGGGCATGACTAACCACAGTTTAGTGCCCATGGCGGCGAAGGTTTACGGTTTGAGTTTCGCGGATCTTGTGATCACTATTTTGGCCTCGGCTCATGTCGGATAAGAACCGGCTCGCTAAGCGGAAAGCCCCACCAGGACTGGTTCCTGGCGTGACCTACAGCCGTGGCAGCATGGGCGATACGAAGGTGACGCGTGCCGAAGCGATACCCATTGCGAATTGGTTTACGGTCACGCACATGAACGGCGTCGCGAATGCGTTGTTGCTGATTGCCGGACTGATAGCGCTGTGCATCGCGTTCCAGTGGGTGAGTCGCGCTAGCCTATTTCAGTTGCGCCACGCCAGCATTGCTGCGCCGTTGAAACATGTCGATGAAGTAGTGCTGCGTAATGTGATTCGTTCACTCAGCGGCGATTTTTTGAGTGTCGATTTAGCCCAGACCCAGGCCAAGATCGCAAAGTTGTCTTGGGTGCGGCATGTCGATATTCGGCGCGAATTTCCAGATCGGCTGAACTTCGATATTGAGGAACATGAGCCACTTGCCCGCTGGGGCGAAGAGACCTTGGTCAACGTGTACGGTGAATTATTTACTGCCGAGCATCGCGGCGTGTTGCCGAGTTTTTCCGGCTCTGACGGCCGGGAAAAAGAATTGCTTGAATTTTATAACCGCAGCAAGTCTGCGCTGGCGGTGTTGGGTCTAACCCCCGTCGAGGTCACGCTGTCGCCACGCCATGCTTGGCGACTGAAGTTGGATAACGGGCTGCTGTTGGAATTGGGCCGTGACCAGATCGATGAGCGGTTCGCTATATTCGCCAAGGCCTATCGCCACACCCTCGCGCAATTGCCGGATGCCAAAGGCACCGTCGATCTGCGCTACAACGGTGGTTTTGCACTGAAGAGCGGTTTCGGTGGTGGTCTTTTGAAGAAAGAAAGTGTGCAAGGCAATAAGGGATGATTAGCAAAAACCGCGAGTATAAAAACCTCATCGTCGGCCTCGACATCGGTACATCGAAAATTGTAGCCATTGTCGCGGAGGTAATGCCGGAAGGCCGCTTAGAAATCATCGGCATGGGCAGCCACCCATCACGGGGCTTGAAGAAGGGTGTCGTGGTGAATATTGAAACCACCGTGAATGCCATTCAACGCGCGCTCGAAGAAGCCGAACTGATGGCCGATTGCAAGATCCGCGAGGTCATCACCGGCATTGCCGGCAGCCACATCAAGAGCTTCAATTCTCGCGGCATGGTGGCGATTAAGGATAAAGAAGTCGCCCAAGCCGATGTGGACCGCGTGATCGAAACGGCGCGAGCGGTTTCGATTCCGATGGATCAGCAGATATTGCACATTCTGACGCAAGAATTTGTTATCGATGGTCAGGAAGACGTGCGCGAACCGCTAGGCATGGCCGGGGTGCGGCTGGAAGTGGAAGTTCACATCGTTACCGGTGCGGTGAGCGCGGCGCAGAACATCATGAAGTGCGTGCGGCGTTGCGGGCTGGAAGTGCGCGATCTGATATTGCAACCGCTCGCATCTGCGATGGCGGTGCTCTCGGAGGATGAAAAAGATTTAGGCGTTTGCCTGATCGATATCGGCGGCGGAACGACGGATATCGCCGTGTTCACGGAAGGTGCCATCCGGCACACCGCCGTGATCCCAATCGCTGGCGATCAGATTACCAACGACATCGCCATGGCGCTACGCACACCCACGAAAGACGCGGAAGACATCAAGGTGGCCCATGGTTGCGCTTTGCGGCAACTCGCCAGCACGGAACAAAGCGTTGAGGTTCCTGGGGTTGGCGAACGAGGGGCGCGCCAATTGTCGCGGCAGACCTTGGCGGAAGTGATCGAGCCCCGTGTCGAGGAGCTTTACTCGCTGATCCAAGCGGAGTTGCGGCGCAGTGGATTTGAAGAGTTGCTATCGTCGGGCATCGTGCTGACGGGCGGTTCCAGCATCATGCAAGGCATGGTGGAGTTGGGCGAAGAGGTGTTTCACATGCCGGTGCGCTTGGGTGTGCCGAACTACGCCGGCGGGTTGGCCGAGGTGGTGAAGAGTCCGCGTTATTCGACCGGCGTGGGGCTGTTGCTGGCGGGGCATGCGCAACATAAACGTAACCAGATCATCAAGCTGTCAACAAGTTCGTTTCAGCAGATTTTGGAACGGATGAAGAATTGGTTTAAAGGGAATTTTTGAGGAGCTAACGCTAAGGAAACGGGCAGTAATCTTGGGGCAAGCAGGTGCGATTTTATGCCGCGCTTTCCCCTGGCACCTTGAGTTTTTAATTGCATTTATTTAACCGGAGGACATGACATGTTCGAAATTATTGAAAATCAAGCGCAAGAAGCAATGATCAAAGTGATCGGCGTGGGTGGTTGCGGCGGCAACGCGGTGGACCATATGATCAACAACGGCGTTTCAGGCGTGGAGTTTATTTGTGCCAACACGGATGCTCAAGCGCTGAAACGCAGTCAGGTGAAAAACCTGATTCAGCTTGGTAACGGGCTCACCAAAGGGCTGGGCGCAGGCGCCAATCCCGAGATTGGCAAGCAGGCAGCGGAAGAAGACCGCGAGCGTATCGCTGACGCAATTCGTGGCGCGGACATGCTGTTCATCACCGCTGGAATGGGTGGCGGTACCGGCACCGGTGCTGCACCGGTCGTTGCACAAGTAGCGAAAGAGCTGGGTATTTTGACGGTTGCGGTGGTGACAAAGCCGTTCTCGTTCGAAGGCAAGCGCATGCGCATCGCACAAACGGGCATTGAGGCGCTGTCGCAGTATTGCGATTCGCTGATCATTATTCCTAACGATAAACTCATGGAGGTATTGGGCGAAGACGTCGGCTATCTCGACGCTTACAAAGCCGCGAACGATGTGCTGCGCGGCGCGGTGGGCGGTATTGCGGAAGTGATCAATTGCCCTGGCTTGGTCAACGTCGATTTTGCCGACGTCAAAACCGTGATGTCGGAAATGGGCGTTGCGATGATGGGCTCGGCCCAGGCCGCGGGCATCGACCGTGCACGCATGGCGGCGGAACAAGCGGTTGCCAGCCCATTGCTGGAAGACGTGAACCTTTCCGGTGCTCGCGGTGTATTGGTCAACATTACCGCCAACCAAGCCATGAAACTCAAGGAAGTTCACGAAGTGATGAACACGATTCGTGGCTTTACTGCCGATGATGCGACGGTGATTTTTGGTAGCGTCGTCGATCCCGACATGGGCGAGAATCTGCGCGTGACCATCGTCGCTACGGGCTTGGGCAACGCCAATGCACGCTATCAAAAGCAGCCGCATTTGGTCGTGAAGAACGGAACGTACGACGCGCCCTCCGAAGTGGATTATGAAGCATTAGCTGCGCCTGCCGTCATGCGCCGGCGCCGTGACACCACCGTTGAAGCGCTCAAACAATCGGGTGTTGAATTGCTCGATATACCGGCGTTCTTGCGTAAGCAAGCGGACTGATTCGCCTGCTAATGGCCGCTGACGGGGCAAAGCGCCAGATGCGCTGTGCAAAATATTGGCTTTGTCTCGAACGCTAAGAATGTGCTATAATTTCATGGATTTACGCGATCCTCAACTTGTTGCGTAACTGGGAAAAATGATTAAACAACGCACCATAAAGTCAATCACACACGCGACGGGGGTTGGTCTCCACTCGGGTCAAAAAGTCTATATGACTTTGCGTCCCGCTACGGTCAATACCGGCATCGTTTTTACACGCACGGATTTGCCCGCGCCCGCTTCCATTAAAGCGGAGGCGCACCGCGTCGGCGATACCCGCTTGTCCACTTGTTTGGAAGAAAACGGTGTGCGCGTCGCGACCATCGAGCATTTGATGTCCGCCATTGCCGGCTTGGGCATCGACAATCTGTACGTCGATCTCACCGCCGCGGAAGTGCCGATCATGGACGGCAGCGCGGGACCCTTCGTGTTTCTGTTGCAGAGCGCCAGCATGGAAGAACAGAAAGCAGCGAAGAAATACGTCCGCATCAAGAAAGCCCTGACCGTGAAAGAAGGCGACAAGTGGGCAAGGTTTGAGCCGTTTAACGGTTTCAAACTTACCTACACCATTGCCTTCAACCATCCCGTGTTCGATGAAGCGAAATCCACCGCCACGGTGAATTTTGCCGATACGTCTTATGCGCGAGAAGTGAGTCGCGCACGTACGTTCGGCTTCATGCAGGACGTGGAAACGCTACGGGCACAGGGCTTGGCTCAGGGCGGTTCATTGGACAACGCCATCGTGATGGACGAATATCGTGTTCTCAACGAAGACGGCTTGCGCTATCAAGACGAATTCGTGCGCCACAAGATATTGGATGCCGTGGGCGATCTTTATCTGCTGGGGCATCCGCTGATTGGAGCATTTCAAGGCTTCAAGGCTGGCCACGCTTTGCATAACCGCTTGTTGCGCGAACTGTTGGAAGATAAAACCGCGTGGGAGTTTGCAACTTTTGACACCCTCGAAGCATTACCGCAGGGGTTCTTTGGCCTCAGCCCGCAGCCGATATAAAATTTAGGCCCGATCGGGCGACTGATGGTTCTGTTCCGCTTTATTATTGTCATCGCGCTTGCAGCGCTTGGGGTGAGTCTCGCTCTATTCATCTTCACCCGTGATCGCCGCTACCTTGGTTATGCGGGGCAGATTTTCAAAATCGGTTTAATCGTAGTGCTAGTGATAGGCGCTTTGTTTGCGCTCGAGCGCATCATTTAGCGCCGCTGCGGCCGCTATGTTTTTGTCCGGGATTGTCGTTTTAATACCAGGCTCACTTCGTTTTTGAGTGCCGAGGGCGGCAACTCGTCAGCAAGTTTTTGCAAGCTATCAATCGCGGTACGGCTCATCGGGGCTCTCTTGCGGCCAGTGGTGGCTTCAGCGGCGGATTCCGCTACTTGTACGATCACCTGAACTTCGACCGTCTGCTGTAGCCTTTGGGAGAACTTTTCTGCGATCTGCGGTGCCACTTGTTTCAACTTGGCGGCGGCCGCGCCGTTCTTAGCAGCGACAACGAGCTTTCCCTCATGAATTGCGGCGACCTGGCCAAGCTGTGCGAGGGGACTGGGAACAGCCTCTGCATAAATCCGCTGTAAATAGCTGAGTTCGCTTAGCCGCTTGAAGAGCGGCTTGAGTGCAGGCTCGGCATCAATGAAAGCCGTGAGCGGGCGCGCTGACATGTTATTGGCTTTAGGATTTCGATGATGGATATTATTCTCGTCTCTAACCGTTTGGGCAAGATGTGGACAATACGTATGTGAGTAAAACGGAATGACTAATCGATTATTCGGTGCTTTAACGCCGCTACGTGTGGTTATCTCCACACGCTACAATTATTTTTAGCCTCTCCAGTAGCCCCATGGATATTGCCCCGCAGAGCATATGCCTCGGAGGGGGGCGCGGCGATTGGCTCGCAGCCCTGTAGTTCGAACGAA
>JBDSJK010000348.1:0-4077 GCA_039917535.1 Burkholderiales bacterium | reverse complement strand
TGTGGATCTCGTCGATGAACAAGATGGAATTGGGGTTATCCATCAATTGCTTGAGTATGGCTTTCAAGCGCTGTTCGAAATCGCCGCGGTACTTCGTGCCCGCCAGCAACGCACCCATATCAAGGGCGTAAACCTGACACTTCGCTAGGATATCGGGCACCTTACCTTCAACAATATGCCGTGCCAAACCTTCGGCAATGGCGGTTTTGCCGACACCAGCCTCACCCACCAATAGCGGGTTGTTCTTGCGGCGGCGACACAAAATCTGGATCACGCGCTCAAGCTCGCGGTCACGCCCGACCAGCGGGTCAATCTTGCCTGCCAGCGCCTGGGCGTTAAGATTCTGAGCGAAACTCTCCAGCGCACCGCCGCTGCCTTGTTCTGGCTCGGCTTCCTGCTCACCTTCCTCCCGTGCCGGACTGCCTTGCGGCACCTTGCGGATGCCATGGGAAATGAAGTTCACCACATCGAGTCGACTCACGTCTTGTTGGTGGAGGAAATAGACGGCATGAGAGTCCTTCTCGCCGTATATGGCGACAAGAACGTTCGCTCCCGTGACTTCTTTCTTGCCCGACGACTGAACGTGCAGAATAGCGCGTTGTATCACCCGCTGGAAACCGAGGGTCGGCTGGGTGTCCACTTCGTCGTGTCCGGCGACCGTCGGCGTATGTTGCTGAACAAACTCCGCCAGTGCTTTGCGTAGTTCATCAAGCTTCACGCCGCAGGCGCGCAACACTTCCGTCGCGGAGGGATTGTCCAAGAGCGCCAGCAGCAGATGCTCGACCGTCACGAACTCGTGCCGTTTCTGCCGAGCCTCGACAAAGGCCATGTGTAAACTAACTTCTAACTCCTGGGCTATCATGTTTCCTCCATCACGCATTGCAGCGGATGTTGATGTTGCTTGGCAAATGCCGTGACCTGTTCAACCTTTGTGGTTGCGACGTCAATGGGATAAACCCCACATACGCCGCGTCCCTCCACATGAACTTTGAGCATAACGCGTGTCGCCTGTTCACGGGATAGTGAAAAAAATTGTTGCAATACCAACACGACGAATTCCATGGGTGTGTAATCATCGTTACAAAGCACCACCTTGTATAGCGGCGGTGGCTTAACTTTCGCCTTCTCCGTTTCGAGGATCGTGCCGTCTTGTCGCTTAACTGCCATGAAGTTCGTTTTCAGCGTGACGCTACGTTACTGTTATTTTGGCAACTCGGCGGGATTTTTCAAGTGCTACACGCATTTACCGTAAAAAAATAACGATTTACTTGACTTCTGCCACATGGTTGGCGTACAACATGTGCCGGAGTTTGACGTATGGCCACTGTGCGCCGCAAAAACGCGAAAGTACGGTTGCCGCAAGCCAAACGAGAGGCGGGCTTCCAACCCAATTTTTGTTTTTTGCAAGGATTAACACAATGCCAACTGGAACAGTAAAGTGGTTTAACGATTCAAAAGGCTTCGGCTTTGTAACGCCCGATGACGGCGGCGAGGATTTGTTTGCGCATTTCTCGGCCATACAAATGGGTGGCTTTAAGACACTCAAGGAAGGCCAAAAAGTCAGTTTTGAGGTAACCCAAGGACCGAAGGGCAAACAAGCATCCAACATACAGGCTGCGTAGCAAAGAATCGGATTTAATTGCCGAATTCCATTACCCCTGCCTAAAAGGCCGCAAGGCCCGCTAAAGCGGGGGTAGTTTTTTTGTGGCGTTCGAACTACATGTTGGATATGAGCGCCTCGCCAAACTTGGAACAGGACACTTGCGTTGCCCCTTGCATCAGGCGCGCAAAGTCATAAGTAACCACTTTTGACGCGATGGTTTTTTCCATGGACCGAATAATCGCGTCCGCCGCCTCGACCCAACCCAGGTGCCGCAGCATCATTTCCGCAGACAGAATCAGCGAACCCGGATTCACATAGTCTTTCCCCGCGTATTTCGGCGCCGTGCCGTGAGTGGCCTCAAACATCGCTACCGTATCTGAAAGATTGGCCCCGGGCGCAATGCCGATGCCACCGACTTGGGCCGCGAGCGCATCGGACACATAATCACCGTTCAAATTCAGCGTAGCGATGACATCGTATTCGTCTGGGCGCAACAGAATTTGCTGTAAGAATGCGTCGGCTATCACGTCTTTGATCACGATGCCGTTTGGCAACTTCATCCATGGCCCGCCATCCAGCAATTCCGCGCCAAATTCGCGCTGCGCCAAGGCATAACCCCAGTCGCGGAACGCGCCTTCGGTGAACTTCATAATGTTGCCTTTGTGCACAAACGTGACGGATTTACGCTTGTTGGTAATCGCATATTGGATTGCACGGCGCACCAGGCGCTCAGTACCTTCGCGGGACACGGGCTTAATGCCGATACCGCTGGTGGCCGGGAAGCGAATTTTCTTGACCTTCATTTCCGTTTGTAGGAATTCGATGACTTTTTTCGCCATCTCTGTTTCGGCCTGCCATTCAATGCCCGCGTAAATGTCTTCCGAGTTCTCACGGAAAATCACCATATTGGTCTTGTGCGGCTCTTTGACCGGGCTGGGCACCCCCGTGAACCAGCGTATCGGGCGCAGGCAGACATACAGATCCAGCTCCTGGCGCAACGCGACGTTGATGGAGCGTATGCCGCCGCCGACGGGCGTAGTCAGTGGGCCTTTAATGGACACCACGTAATCCTTGATCACATCCAGAGTTTCCTGCGGTAGCCAGACGTTCTCGCCATAGAGCTTGACGGATTTTTCGCCCGCATAGACCTCCATCCAAGAAATCTTGCGCTTGCCGCCGTAACACTTGGCAACTGCCGCATCGACTACATTGATCATAACCGGCGAAATGTCGATCCCGATGCCGTCCCCCTCGAGGTACGGGATGATCGGCTGATCGGGAACATTTATAGTCAGGTTGCTCTTAAGTGTAATTTTTTCGCCGACGCTGGGCACCTTAACGTGCTGATACATTCAAGCTCCTTGATCCAAAAAAGTTAGGGGATAGGTCTTATATCTTATATAATACCCATGAGATATGAAATTCGCTTTACGTACAAGCCTTCAACTTACCGATATTATCCTACGACATGGGCTTCACGACCACCGATCTTTGCGATGAATTTGCCGACCGGCTGCTATTTCCAGCACCGATTTTTACGTCTTACGGTGGCAAGGCTAACTTCTGCGGCCCCATCGCGACACTAAAAGTATTTGAAGATAACGCTCTGGTGCGCACGACGCTGTCGACACCCGGCGCCGGCAAGGTACTGGTCGTCGATGGCGGCGGTAGCCTGCGCTGCGCGCTGGTGGGCGATCAGCTCGCCACTTTGGCGCTGCAAAACGGCTGGTCTGGCGTTGTTGTCAACGGTTGTATTCGTGATTCCGCTATTGTCAAAGGCATAGCTGTTGGCCTAATGGCCTTAAGCACACATCCTCTGCGCAGTGCCAGAAAAGCCATAGGCGATGCCGAGGTTCCCGTCTCCTTTGCCGGAGTCACATTCAAGCCCGGCGCTTATCTTTATGCCGACGCAGACGGTATTATCATTGCGGATCAGAGCCTTACATAAAAACCCATGCTGCTTTGCGGTAAAAAGTATTAGTAGTGGATAAGTAATTGATGTTGGTAAAACAAAATTTGGTAATTAAATTGGTGCACTGCACTAAATTATATGACTATACTGTTAACAAGTTTCACCCACGTTAAGCGGCCCCACAGGGTCGCGAACGTTGCACTGGGCCGCTTCAATCCCGGCAGGCCTTCAGGTCGCCAGACCCGATCTCTGGTATCCGCGCGGTGATGTTGCTTAACTCAAAGTTTAGGGACTGCGTTAACAGTGTGTTGAAAAAGGTAGCAGCACGGACTAGACAACGCGCGAAAGACAGGAAAAGCGGAGTTTACACGTAAGTAAATGAGCATTTTTCTGTCTTTCGCAACGCAGAATAGTCAAGCGCAACAGTTTTTCAACGTACTGTAAACCCAGTTCCTGCCCTATCACTTAGGTAAAGGAGAATTACGATGACACGTGAAGCAGAAATCGCGAATATTCAGAAAGACTGGAACGAGAATCCCCGTTGGAAGGGTCTCAAGCGCGG
>JBDSJK010000347.1:0-18567 GCA_039917535.1 Burkholderiales bacterium | reverse complement strand
TCGCCTCGCGCCATGACCACGCTTTGTTCAATGGTGTTACGCAGTTCACGCACATTGCCCGGCCAACCGTAGCTCGCCAGCGCCAGCGCAACATCAGTGCCAAAACGCAAATTAGGCTTGCCGTAGCGTTGCCGCTGCTGGGCGAGGAAATGATCCGCGAGCCGCTGAATGTCTTTGCCTCGCTCGCGCAGGGGTGGGGTTTGCAATTGCACGATACCGAGGCGAAAAAATAGATCGGAGCGAAATTTGCCTTCGCGGATCTGTTGTTCCAGATTGCGGTTGGTCGCCGTCACAATGCGCACATCGACTTTGTTATCGCGCACGCTGCCGAGGCGCCGCACACGCTTGTCTTCCAATAACTTGAGGAGTTTTACCTGTAACGTGAGATCAATTTCGCCTATTTCATCGAGAAACAACGTACCGCCTTCAGCCGCCTCGATGAGCCCTAGCTTGCGTTCCTTGGCGTCGGTGAACGCGCCGCGCTCGTAGCCAAATAGTTCGGCTTCCAGCAAATTCACCGGAATGCTGGAACAATTGACTTCGATAAACGGCCGATGTTGGCGCGGGCCGGTGAAATGCAGGGCACGTGCCACGAGTTCCTTGCCGGTACCGGTTTCGCCCATAATCAACACCGCCGGTGGCTCGGCATCCTTCAGTTGGCGCTCCGCTTCGACGATTTGGCCGATCAACCCCTTCAAGATTAGCATCGGTGTGGACTCCCCGATGAGCCGCTCAATGCCGCCCTCGCCCGATTCCTTCTTGCGGTAATATTCAAGCTCACTGGTGAGGCGCGCATCGCCCGTTAGTTTATCTAGCACCAGCTTGAGCTTACCCAACACTAACGGCTTGGTGAGGTAATCGTAAACACCCGCCTTCATCGCATCGACGGCGATCTCCTCACTGCCGTGACCCGTGGCCATAATCACTTTAATGCGCGGCTCGATCTGGCGGATGCGGCCGACTAGTTCCAACCCGTCCATCCCAGGTAGGTTATAGTCAAGAATCACCACTTCCGGACGTTGGCTTTCAATGGCCGCCAATGCTGCTTCACCATCCTCAACATGGCGAACCTCGTAATTGAGACGACGCAGATAGGTGGCGATATTTTTCGCCAGTATCGCCTCGTCTTCGATAATCAGCACCGACAGGGTCATGGGATTTCAATGGGGAAACTGAGCGTCGCGCGAGTACCATGGCCGGGTCGGCTCTCGATCCGGATCGCACCGCCGATACGCTCCAACGTGCGCTTAACCAGTGGCAGGCCTATGCCTAATCCTTTGCGCTTACTGGTTCCAAACGGCTGGAACGCTTTTTGTAGTCGCTCCGGGCTAATGCCAACCCCGCTATCAACTATGTCCAATTCAACGAAACGATGATCGCTCGATAATTGGGTATGCGCGAGCAAATCTCCCCCATCGGGCATCGCCTCGATTGCATTGGACACGATGCTATTTATAACTTGTGTCAGCAACCCCCCATTGCCATGTAACCGCGGTAGACGTTCAGCTAAATCGAATCGGTTGGAAATATTGAGCCTGGCTAGCTCCCGGCCATAGCCACCAACCGCGGTTTTCACAAGAGAATTAAGATCGAGAGACTCCACGCCGCCATCGCCCTGGTGGGCGTAGGTCAACAGGCTACGCACCCAATCTTCCATACGATCCACTTCGGATACGATATCGCGTGCCTGTTCCTGGGCTGCGTTGGCTTCCCCATCGGACCATAATTCCGCCGACGTGCGTATTGAAGCTAAGGGATTGCGTATGCCATGGGCGACCGCCGAGGCCATTTCGCCGACCGCCACCATGGACTCGCTCGCTAATAATTGCCGTTGTTGATATTGCATCACCCGTTCGGCACGCCGCATGATCCAATACAGTGCTCCAAATAACATCAAACCGCTTAACAGCGCCAGCAGCCAAATCCAATGTACTAGTGTTTCTATGGTTTCAAACACCGGCGTGGGCGACTTGTATATCTCCACCACGCCCAATACAGTTTTGCCATCTTGCTCGAAGATAGGAATGTAATTTTCGACAAAGCGCTGCTTTTTGTTCTTGAGGAGCTCATGTTCGGGTTTGTCTAGCGCCCTTTCACTGTCGTGCGACTCTTCGATGGCCAGTTTCCCTTCCAGCGCTTCGTCAAGTTCCGGATTGTGTTCCAGAACCTGATTCTTAGCGCCGGGCTCACTCGACCACACAATGCGATGCTCGATGTCGTAAACATTGGTATGAATGACATGGGACATCGCTGTAATTTGAGCGAAGAATTGTTCCAATCTTGCCGCCTCCACGTTGGGGCCCAGGCCAGGCAGCTCGGGCGACTGCGCACTCATGCTCATGAAAAAACGTTGTACTTCGGGGCCTTTTAGCAGGCTCTGCACAAAATCCTGAGCCACTGCGCCGTCGCGCTTTAAGATGAGATCCTCCATGATTCCCGACAGGGCCGCTGCTGACAACAAGGTGATAGCAGCAATGGTAATAAGGCTAACCACGGCAAACCATCGCGTGAGACGAAATGGGGAATTGCCTCGATTTCTAACCCGTCCCACCAGGCCGGTAAGCAACGCTGCGCCAGACTGCCGCGAACGGAAATTCCCTTGGTGTGCGGATTTTTTCGAAATCATTCTCAGCGACAAAACGAACCAAATCTGACTTTCATTCACGCTACTCACGTTAATCACCAATACGGCTAATTCGCCCCCCGCACTGACTGAATTATTTTCTTTACAACTCAAAACAACAACGCTATATTGTGTAATAATTTCCCACTTGTCAAATTATTTTCTGATGACACGTAGTTTAACCAAGGTAAAAACACACTGGCGACGAAATCTCCACGCAGATGGATAGGTACATAAAATGAACGACGAAAACATCCCGAAGTTGGGAGGGCCTAACAAGACAGTGATACGCGCCATGCGGGGCATATTGCGTCCACTGGTTCGTTTCATGCTGTCCCACGGGCTGACCTACACGCTGCTGACGGACATCCTCAAATCGATCTATGTCGAAGTCGCAACCGATGAATTCCGCCTGGAACACAAACGCCAGACCGACAGCCGCATTAGCCTGTTGACGGGCGTACACCGCAAAGACGTGAAGCGTCTGTCCGCCTTGATTGAAGCCGACGCGCCACCGCCGGAAAACGTGACGCTCGGCGCGCAGCTAGTCGCTAAGTGGGTAGGCACACGCCCGTATATTGACGCGCAGGGCCGGCCGATTCCCCTTGTTCGTGGCGCAAAAGACGGCGGCGAGAAGTCATTTGAGGCGTTGGTCGCCACGGTGAACAAGGATATTCGCTCCCGCGCCATTCTGGATGAATGGCTGCGGCTCGGCGTTGTTCATATGGATGAAAACGACCGCGTGTGCCTCGATACGGAAGCCTTTATCCCCAAACAAGGCTTTGAAGAGAAGGCTTATTATTTACAGCATAACCTTCACGACCACATTTCCGCAAGCGTCAGCAATATGTTGGAGTTGGCCCCGCCATTTCTGGAACGCAGTGTCTACTACGACAGCCTGACCAGTGCGTCAGTGGGCGAATTGGCGATGTTGAGCACAGCACTGGGTATGCAGGCATTACAGACCGTTAACCGTCGCGCTCTTGCCCTTGAGCAGGAAGACGCCAACCATCCCGACGCCAAGCGCCGCATCAACTTTGGTGTTTATTTCTACCACGCCGATCAGCGCGACGACGCACTCGATCTGGCGAAACCGCCTCCCACAAAAACACCTCAATCCAGTTAATCGCTCTTGTAAAGGAATCATCATGACAACCCGAATACTCGGAAAATTTTTCAGTCGTGCTTTTAAGGGGCTTAGCTTACTCACAAGCATCGTACTCATCGCCTCCTGTGGTGGCGGAGGCGGCGGCGGAACCACCGTCGGCGGCGGCGGAATAGGCGGCACCGGTTCCGTCGCGTCGGTTGGAGTGGTGACAGCTATTGCAAGCGTCGAGGTAAACGGGGTTAAATTTAGCTGCGTAGGGGCGACCGTTACAACGGATGATGGCAACACTGCACCGTCAGGGATCGATGACTCCTGTGTTATCTCCAAGGGCAAAGGCCAACTTCGTGAAGGCATGGTAGTGGTAGTCAAGGGCAACACAGTTGCCGGTAAATTCATCGCGCAGACGGTCACAGCGCAAAGTAACGTCACCGGTCCGGCTGTCAATATCGACGTAACCGGCCAGACTTTTACCGTATTGAATCAATTCATCGACGTCGATGACAGTACGCGCTTTGAGATAAATGGTGCGCCGGCGATCAATGGTTCTAATGCGTTGAGCGCCTTGAAGCAGCTCCTTAGTCCCGTCGTCCGGGTAAGCGGCTTGCCCAACGCCCAGGGTCGGATTCTTGCCACATTGGTGGAAACCAAGAACATACGGAATGGCGAGTTCGAAGTCCGAGGCAAGGTGACACTTTCGGGCGCGACAACGTTTTCAATCGGCAACTTAAATGTCCACCTCAGTCAGGCCGCGCCAACCGTTGGTACGTGTGTAGAAGCCAAAGGCATATTCGATGACGTGAACATCCTGGATTCCGCAACATTTAAGAACGACGATGATTGCGGCGGCAGCGTCTCGGGGAACTTCGAGCAAGGAGAAGTGGAGGGCATTGTAAGCGGTGTAACAACCACGCCCCCGACAACGGGAATCAAGTTCAAAGTCGGCAATCAAGACGTCGTGATTGATGGAAGCACGCTTATTTCAGGCGGCGCGGCGGTCAATATCCTCAACGGCGTGAAAGTCGAAGCAGAAGGACAAATCGCAAGCGATGTTTTGACGGCGACGAAGCTTACGATCAAGAGCAACGGCAATAGCGTGCGGATCGAGGGTCTAGTCGATGGCCCCGCGACTGGGGATACCTTCAACATACTTGGTATTGCCGTGAAGGTTACGGCAGCGACGGAGTTTGGCAGCGATATTTCACTAGACATGATCGTTGCCGGGAACTCGTTGCGCATCGAGGGCGGTAAGAGTGGCGCGACTCAAGTCACGGCGACGAAGATTAGTAACAGCTCGGGAGGTGGTGGCGGGTCACGGACAGAATTGCGTGGACCGCTGGATGCAGATCCAGTAATTCCGACCATAACTATTCTTGGAGTTAACATCAACACGACCGACGCGAAATTTCAGAACTCGGCTGGTTTAGGGAGCGACAGTACGAACTTCTTCCAGAATACGAAAATGGACAATATCGTCAAGGTTCGCGGTAACGAAAGCCCGCCCAATCAAATTCAGGCGACTGAAATAGAGAACGAAGATTAGTCGCGCCTAACTCAAAAAAGCCCAGGCTAACTGCCTGGGCTTTTTTTGCGCCACAAACTCGAGCAAAATTGTCCGTCTTCGCCCAGAGATCGGCGTAAAATTGGCAAATGCAAAAAGCAACAATTCGCGCCCGCGCCGTCAAAATTGCCATATTCGATGTCGATGGCGTCATGACCGATGGTACGCTTTTCCTTGGCGATTCCGGCGAAGAAATCAAGGCTTACAACGTCCTCGACGGCCACGGCTTGAAGATGCTCAAGCAAACGGGCGTCGAGCTCGCCATCATTACCAGCCGCAGCAGCCGCAGTGTCGAGCGGCGCGCGCAAAATCTCGAGATTCGACATCTTTACCAGGGTAGCGAGGATAAATTGGCTACATTCATGTCGCTTCTCGAGACATTGGACATGAAGGAAACCGAGGCCTGCTACATGGGCGATGATCTGATTGATCTGCCGGTGATGCGCCGGGTTGGGCTTGCGGTTTCCGTGCCGGCCGCGCCTACGATTGTGAAGCAACATGCCCATTACGTGACCCGCGCCATAGGCGGGCATGGCGCCGTGCGCGAATGTTGCGAGATGATCATGACGGCGCAAGGCACCCTCGACGCTTTGCTTAGTGAATACCTAAAATGAAGCCCGTGGCCAGCGTTTGGCTGCCGATAGGCTTGATACTGGCACTAGCGCTACTCACCTTTTGGCTCACCCAAGCGGTCGAGGTTAAACAACCGGAACCCGACAAGACGCGCCACGATCCCGACATGATTGTAGAAAATTTCACAGCGCGGCAATTGGGGCCGGACGGCGCTGAACGCTATACTCTCACAGCGCAAAAGATGTTACATTTCCCTGATAATGACACCACCGATTTAGACGGAGTGCAGTTCAACGCCACGGAAAAAAACAACCCGCCGATGCGAGTGATGTCGCCGAGGGCTCGGCTCACGGGCAAAGCGGATGAGATATTCTTTTTAGACTTCGTACAAATTGTGCGCGAACCTTCTGGCGGCTATCAGCGATTGATCGGCGAAACTAGCTATTTTCACGTCATCCCTGATCTTGGCATCGGCGACACCGACAAGCCCGTCAAGCTGACGGAAGGGAATAATGTGATGACGGCGGAGGGTATGGAAATTAACAACAAAACACGGGTTGCGACCCTGTCAAAAGTGAAGGCGATTTACTATGAACGCAAGCTCTAATTTTTCGTGCTGGGGAGGCGCCATTGCGGTGCTAGCGATAGTTTTCACCTCACCACTTGTTTTGGCCGAAAAAGCGGATCGCGAAAAGCCGATCAATATAGAAGCCGACAAAGTGTCCTTGGACGATAACCAAAAAGTCAGCGTATTTGAAGGCAATGTCGTTCTCACGCAAGGCACCACCAAAATTGTCGCGAACAAAATCACGGTGCGGCAAGACAAACAGGGCAACCAGACCGCCACCGCGCTTGGTAAACCGGCCACTTTCCGCTCTAAGCGAGAGGGCGTTGAGGAATACGTCGATGGAAGTGCTGAGCGAATCGAATACGACGGCCGTACAGACAAGGTAGAACTGTTTACCAACGCCTGGCTGAAACGCAATAAAGATGAAGTGCGCGGCAACTATGTTTCCTATGAAGGCTCAACAGAATTTTATCAAGCCCTTGCCGCCCCTTCTGGGCGCGTCACCGTGACGATGCAGCCGAAGCCGAAAACCCAGTCCACCACGGCGAAGGATCAGTAGCAACCAGCAACGGTAAGCGCCCATGGATCCCGCCAACCCCAAAACTTTACTACCCGAGGGCGCTGCGTTTCCGGCAAACGAGCAGCCGGCACCGAGCACCTCAACCCTTGAGGCAAAAAATCTAGCCAAGCGCTACAAGTCGCGGGCGGTTGTCAAAGATGTATCGTTGCAAGTCGGAAATGGCGAAGTGGTCGGCCTGCTAGGGCCAAACGGGGCAGGGAAAACCACCTGCTTTTATATGATGGTGGGCCTGGTGCCCTTGGACGGCGGCAGCATTTTCTTGGACGGCAAAGACATCACCCGGCTGCCGATCCATCGCCGCGCTCAACTTGGTTTGTCTTATTTGCCACAGGAAGCCTCGATTTTTCGCAAGCTTACCGTTGCCGAAAATATCCGCGCGGTACTGGAACTTCAGGATCTCAGCAAAGATGCAGAGCTAGAGCGTCTCGATACTTTGCTCGAGGAACTCCACATCACTAACATTCGCAACAACTCTGCTATCAGCCTATCGGGAGGCGAGCGTCGTCGCGTTGAAATCGCACGCGCCTTGGCAAGCAGCCCACGTTTCATCCTATTGGATGAGCCATTTGCTGGCGTTGATCCCATCGCCGTACTCGATATCCAACACATCATCCGCTTTCTCAAGCAACGAGGCATCGGCGTGTTGATCACCGATCACAATGTTCGAGAAACGTTGGGCATCTGCGATCGCGCCTATATTGTGAATCAAGGCTCGGTATTGGCCTTCGGCAAACCGAACGAAATCATCTATAATGAAAGTGTGCGTAAGGTCTACCTTGGCGAACATTTTCGCCTCTAAAGCAAGTAACAAGAGTGATCGCTGCATCGCCCCATGAAGCATAGTCTACAGCTTAAACTTTCACAGCATTTAACGCTTACCCCGCAGTTGCAGCAGTCGATTCGACTGTTGCAGTTGTCGACACTCGATCTCAATCAAGAAATCGAGAATTTTCTCACTGATAACCCATTACTTGAGCGCGTTGAAACAAGCCACGATCCCTCAACCGCCGCACCCGGGCCCGCGCAGGGACAAGAGACCACGACCCCTGATTCGGATACTCCAGCCGAAGATGGCAATTTCAACGACGCGCCCGCGGCGGAATCAACGGACTGGGACGAGATGGGCGACTGGGGTTCCGATAATGCAGGTCCAGGCGCTAAACGGGAAGACGACGAGGACATGGGTTCTTCAGATGTGAAAGCGTTCAGCATCGGTCTTCCGCAACATCTACTCAATCAAATCAATCTTACGCAGCTATCCGATCGCGACAAGCATGTGGTGGAACTATTGATCGGCAATCTCGATGAAGATGGTTATTTAAGCCCTTCTCTTGAAGAAATATTTGAGCCATTACCGGCAGAGTTGGAACTCGAGCTGGAGGATTTGCAAATTGCGTTGAGGCATCTGCAGAACCTTGATCCCATCGGTGTTGGCGCGCGTTCGCTCAGCGAATGCCTGCTACTCCAGCTGCAGTCCCTGCCAGCCCAAACACCCTTTCGTCGCGAGGCGTTGCTCATTGCGAAACACCACCTGGCGCTGCTTGCCGCGCGGGATTTCGTCAAGCTCAAGAAGCAACTCTTGGTAGACGAGCAATGCCTCAAGGGCGCCCAGCACTTGATCATGAGCCTAGACCCCAAACCCGGCCTGGCCTTCAGTCCCCTTGAAACCCGCTACGTCGTGCCGGACGTTGTCGTACGCAAGGAACGCAATCGTTGGGTCGCGGTTTTGAACAACGACGCGATTCCAAAATTGCGCATTAACAAAATGTATGCCGACATTCTCGGTCGATCCCGCGATGCGTCTGGATCCCAGCTCGCCAGCCAGTTGCAAGAAGCCCGCTGGCTGATTAAGAATGTCCAACAGCGCTTCGAGACGATCCTCAAAGTGTCCCAGTCCATTGTCGATCGGCAAAAACATTTTTTTGAGCATGGAGAAGTCGCCATGCGGCCACTTATTCTGCGCGAAATCGCGGAGGCGGTCGGCATTCACGAATCCACGGTTTCTCGTGTCACTACACAAAAATTCATGTTCACTTCGCGCGGTATTTATGAGCTCAAATATTTCTTCGGTAGTCACGTCGCAACGGAAACCGGTGGTTCCGCATCGAGCACCGCGATACGTGCGCTGATCAAGCAATTAGTGGGCGCTGAAGATACCAAAAAACCTTTGTCCGACAGCCGCATTTCGGACATCTTGGGCCAGCAGGGTCTTGTTGTTGCAAGGCGCACGGTCGCAAAATATCGCGAATCCATGCAAATATCACCGGCCAATTTGCGTAAATCGCTGTAGGCCGGCTTACCAGTCTGACGCTAATCTTAAAAACTAAAATTGGCGCTTTGATTCACTAACGAAATGATAGGAGACGCTATGAATCTCACCCTGGCAGGACATCATCTCCAAATAACCCCGGCAATACGCGATTACGTGACCGCCAAGCTCGAACGAGTGGCGCGCCATTTTGACGATCTGATGCACATCAATGTCGTGTTATCGGTGGAAAAGCTGCGCCAGAAAGTCGAGGCCAGTGTTCACGTCCGAGGTAAAGAGCTATTTGTTGAGGCCGATGACGAAAACCTGTACGCCGCCATTGATCTACTCGCTGACAAGTTAGACCGACAAATTATCAAGCACAAGGAAAAGGCCTTTCAACCGCGTCATGACAGTGGCCTAAAACGTCAGCCGGATGATTTGCCGGAAACACCTGCGCCCCTACCCGACTAAGCCCAATGCGTTTCCCTGGGAAGTTAGATTTCATCTCGATAATGGTATAGCGAACCTCTTCCGTTTTCATGCATTTGATCAGCCAACTATTGCACCCGGATCACATTGCGCTCGATCTCGATATCGCGAGTAAGAAGCGCCTCTTCGAGCAGATAGGCTTGATTTTTGAGAATACTCAGCAGATTTCCCACAGTGTTGTATTCGATAGCCTGCTGAGTCGTGAGCGACTGGGTTCCACGGGACTGGGGTATGGGGTCGCCATACCTCACGGCCGCCTTAAAAAGTTACGCGACGCCACCGCGGTTTTCGTGCGAACGTTGAGCCCGATTCCGTTTGAATCGCCCGATGGGCAGCCGGTGAATTTGATTTTCGTCGTGCTGGTTCCAGAACATGCCACCGAACAACATTTGCAAATCTTGAGCGAACTTGCCCAGGTTTTCAGCGACCCTGCTATCCGCGGTGCGCTGACCACCTGCGCAAGTGCGGATGACGCTTATCGTATTCTTACGGACTGGTCCTCCTATGCCCCGCGTCAGCGTTCAGCAGCTCTATAACGACAACCGCGAGAAGCTCCGCCTTCAGTGGGTGGCAGGCAACCAAGGCGGCCAGCGCAGCGCACCCGTTGGTAGTCTTTACCATCCTACCGTAGGCGTTATTGCTCACCTCAACCTCGTTCACCCACAACGTTTCCAGGTCATCGGCGATGCCGAGTTTGGTTATCTGCAAGGTTTGAGCGGCGAAGAGATGGATCGCGCAATCCGCAAACTGTTCGGCGGGCAACTCTGCGCGGTGATCGTCGGCAACGGCATTCCTCCGCCGCCGCCCTTGATCGACGCGGCTAACCGGCATCAAGCGCCGCTGTTTTCATCGCCCGAACCGACGCCTCATCTAATCAATCTGCTGCGCTACTATTTAAGCCAAGCGTTGGCCGAAAAGATCACCATGCATGGCGTATTCATGGCCGTGCTGGAGGTCGGCGTGCTCATCACCGGCGATTCGGCTGTGGGTAAGAGTGAATTGGCGTTGGAACTAATCAGCCGTGGACACGGCCTGGTCGCCGATGACGTGGTTGAGTTTTATCGCATCGCGCCGGAGACGCTACAAGGCCGTTGCCCAACTTTACTCAAGGATTTTTTAGAGGTGCGCGGCCTGGGCGTGCTTAATATTCGTTCCATCTTCGGCGAAACCGTCGTTCGCGCCAAGAAAAACCTCAAGCTGATTGTCCATCTGGAAAAACCCGCCGGTGGCGACTTAGCCGCGCTGGAACGTTTACCCATGAACGCGACAACGCAAGAGATCATGGGCATTGGTTTTCCCAAAGTCGTGGTACCCGTAGCGGTCGGCCGCAACCTGGCGGTGCTGGTTGAAGCGGCCACGCGCAATTATATTTTGCAACAACGCGGTATCGACTCTACCCAAGAATTCATCCAGCGGCACGAACAAGAAATGGCCGTGCAAAGCCACGCACCCGATGTCGAAGAATAATCCGCCACGCGTTCTAATCGTGACGGGCCTCTCGGGTTCCGGCAAGAGTGTCGTCATCAAAGTTTTGGAAGACGCCGGCTACTTTTGTGTCGACAACTTGCCCGTGGAATTCGCCGCCGAAGTGATTGCCTTTCAGCAAAACAGCGGTCGCGGCAAAATCGCCTTAAGTATCGACGTGCGTAGCGGCGTTGGCATCAATAGCTTGCCCGCAGTGATCGATGGGCTGATCAAAAAGCGTATCGATGCCCGCGTGCTGTTCCTCGAGGCGAATACCGAAACCATCGTTAAACGTTTTTCCGAGGCACGCCGCCCGCACCCGCTAGCCAATGACCAACGCACCTTGCAAGAATGCATTACCTCGGAACGCAATATTCTGGCCGGCATTTCCGAAATCGCGCACCACATCGACACCAGCGATTTGGGCCCCAATGCATTGCGGGCTTGGGTGCGAGACTTCATCGCGCTCGATCAAAGCAAGCTCACGTTGTTTTTCCAATCGTTTGGTTTTAAGAACGGCTTGCCGCGCGATGCCGATTTTGTATTCGATGTGCGGCCGTTGCCTAATCCCTATTACGATCCGAAGCTACGCTCGCTCACGGGCAAGGATCCTGAAGTGATTCAATTTTTGGATTCTTTGCCTAGCGTTCAAGCCATGCTTAACGACATCGAACAGCTGCTGGTTCGATGGCTCCCCGAATTTGTGCGCGACAATCGCCGCTCGCTGACCATCGCCATCGGCTGCACTGGTGGCCAACATCGTTCTGTGTACTTTGCCGAACATCTCGCTACCCGATTCGCTAAGACGCAGCAGGTGCAAGTCCGCCACCGTGGTTTGTATCGCGACCATGGCGAAACGCTATGAGGAAACGCTGATTAATCCGGTATGTAGCTCAACGTTACAATTTCCGCTCGCCATAGTCGTCCAGCGTTTCTTTAAACCCGGCGACTGGCTCACGCTGGCGCTCGTCTGCTGCTCGGTAGGGTGGCTATGTGCGACGTTATGGCGGCACGGCGCGGGCGATCTGGTCATCGTGCGCAGCAAAGGCCAAGTGGTTTCCGAATTAAGCTTACAACGTAATCGCACGCTCAGCGTTACCGGCCCGCTCGGCGCAACGGTCATTGAAGTCAAAGATCAGCGGGTGCGTATTGTTAGCGACCCGAGCCCACGGCAAATTTGTGTGCA
This sequence comes from Burkholderiales bacterium, assembly GCA_039917535.1. GTDB lineage: Bacteria > Pseudomonadota > Gammaproteobacteria > Burkholderiales > JALYOK01 > JBDSJK01. The sequence continues at coordinate 6,167 of JBDSJK010000347.1, read as the reverse complement.
CCACGGGTGGCTCAAACACGTAGGCGAAATGGCGCTGTGCCTCCCCAACCAAGTCAGCGTCGAAGTCGCCGATGCGCGCGGCCGTGTCGACTCCGTCAATTACTAGTACGGACCACCGCATCGCCTGGATGGCGGCGCTGGCGGTGGCGCTGTCCATGGCGGAATCGGTGTTTCCTTCACCCATTCCCGGCGTGAAGCCTGGACTGGCCAATATCATCGTGTTGCTGGTTTTACATCAGGACGGCTTACGCGCCGCGGTTTGGGTTTCTGGTTTGCGTGTCATTGCGGGTAGTCTATTTTTTGGCTCGTTCCTCACACCGACTTTTTTTCTGAGCTTAAGCGGCGCGTCCTGCAGTCTGTTGATGCTGACGTTGACATGGCGCCTGCCGCGCCCTTGGTTTGGTCCCATTACCCATAGTCTGTTGTCGTCGCTGGCTCATGTCGCAGGCCAACTTTTTGTTGTCTACCTGTGGCTGATTCCACACCGCGGCATTATGTATTTGGTGCCGATTCTCGCCGTTGCAGCCGTCGTGTTTGGCCTGGTTAACGGTCTTATCGCGGCACGATTGCTGCAAGCGCCCTCGCCAGCGCCCGCTTCTAGAGCGGAGCTTGCGGGCATCCCTGCCACGAGCCGCACTGGATAAGGCGCGCAGCCGTATGACCAATACGCTAACCATCCCACTTTTCCCCCTTGGCACCTTACTATTTCCCGGCGGCTTGTTGCCACTCAAGCTATTTGAACAACGCTATTTGACGATGGGCAAAAACTGTCTGCGCGACGCGACGCCGTTTGGTGTGTGCGGCATCAAAGAAGGCATTGAAGTAGGCGCCCCTGCGCTGCCGTTTTCTGTCGGCTGCATCGCGAAGATCGTTCATTGGGATATGCCACAACTCGGCATTTTGCATATCGTCGCGGAAGGTCAGCAACGCTTTCGCGTTGTGAGTCATCAACTACAAAGCGATGGTCTTAACCTGGCCGAGATCCAGATCATTCCCAACGATGCGCCCCAAGCGCTGGTGGACGAATTCGCCCCATGCGCAAAGATCTTAAAGGCGGTGATGGAAGGTTTGGGCGAGCAGCATTTTCAGCCGCCGTTCGAGTTTGATAACGCAACCTGGGTTGGCAACCGCCTGGCGGAAACCCTACCGCTGCCTGTTGCGTTGAAGCAGCAGCTTTTGGAAATGAATGACCCGAGCGCTAGGCTAGCGAACTTGCAACAGCAATTAATTGACGAAGGCGTTATTCCGTCGTAGTCACGGAAGAAATACCGCTACTTCCCAGTCGCAACAATATCTTCCAGACTGCGCCGTTCGGCCTGCCGCCGTTCATTCAACTGGCGTCGCTCGACGCCAGAGTCCGATTCGCGCACCCACACGGTTTTTGCGTTGGTGAATTCGCGAATTCCATGGTAGGAAAGTTCGCGGCCAAATCCCGATGCCTTGATGCCGCCAAAGGGCAAGCGCGGATCGGAACGGACCATGCCGTTGATAAAGCTCGCGCCCGCTTGAATTTGCACTGATAAGCGTTCAGCGCGATCGAAGTCTTTACTCCAAATGCTTGATCCCAGGCCGAACCTGCTATCGTTTGCGATAAGAATGGCGTCGGCTTCGTCTTGCGCGCGGATGATCAGCGCCACCGGGCCAAATACTTCCTCGCTGTAAACGCGGGTTTTGGACGTCACGTTGTCCAAAATTGACGCCGGATAATAAGCGCCTGGCCCAGTGCCGAGTTCGCATCCGGCCACCACGACGGCGCCTTGCTTGATGGAATCCAACACTTGTTCATGAAGTTCATCGCGCAGTTCACGTTTGGCCATGGGGCCAAGGTGTACGCCGTCGATATTAGGATCGCCCATTTTCAACGCATTCGCCCGCTCCGCCAAGCGTTTGACAAATTCATCGGCGATTTCCGGTACGACGATGAAGCGCTTAGCGGCGATGCAGGATTGTCCGCAGTTCAAATAGCGCGAGGCCGCAGCCTGCTCGACGGCCAAACCTAAATCCGCATCATGCAGCACAATAAATGCGTCGGAGCCACCGAGTTCCAACACGCATTTCTTGAGATTTTGCCCCGCCAAGGCACCAATCTTGCGGCCGGCCGCTTCAGAGCCGGTTAGGGTAACCGCATGCACATTCGGATTCGCAATCACTTCGGCAATCTGCTCGGCGTCGGCAAACAAAGTGGTAAACAGATGCTCTGGCAATCCGGCGTCGCGGAACACGGCCTCAATGGCCTCCCCACATTGCGGGACGTTGGAGGCGTGTTTCAGCAGGCAACCGTTGCCCGCCATCAAGGTCGGGGCGGCAAAGCGAAACACCTGCCAAAAAGGAAAATTCCACGGCATGACGCCCAGCACCGTGCCAAGCGGCAAGTAGGTCACATAACTACGACCGGCGTCGCTGTGAATGGCTTCCTCTTCCAAGAATGGCTCGGCATGAACCGCGTAGTAATCGCAGGTCAGCGCGGATTTTTCAATTTCAGCCCGAGCTTCGCGGGCTATTTTGCCCATTTCCAGGGTGATGATGGCCGCGTATTCATCGCGTTTACGGCGCAACCGCGTTGCGACGCGGCTCAACAATTCCGCGCGTTGCTCGAAGGAAGTTATGGCCCAGGCTCGTTGGGCGCGGCTAACGCGCTCCAGGACCGACATTAGTTTTGCACGATCCCATGTGGGGAACGTCTTGAGTATGGCTCCGTTAACCGGGTTTTGGCTTTGGTAAGTCATGCATGCTCAATCTGATAAAGCGGTGAGAAACAGCGGCACCAGCCCCTACGCGGTGGGGTGGGTTGGCTTCCGAGGGCGAACAATTCCTATTACAAGGTATAGACGAATATTCTTGGCGTGCAAAGAAACTTTGCGAACAATTCTTGGTACCGGACAAAGTAGATATGCAAGCGACTTAATCTTACTTTTCAATAACCTATAAAACCGAATTGAGGGCCCATCCGAGCGCAACTATCTTTTTTCCCACGGATGGGGAACAATGCCCCTTACCTTTGTGCCCACCTTACGCGCGACAACAAACCAACCAGGAACCTACCCCGTGCTACCACTTGCAGGCATACGCGTTCTCGATTTCAGCACCTTACTGCCCGGACCCATGGCGACGCTTTTGCTGGCCGATGCAGGTGCGGAAGTGATCAAAATCGAGCGTCCAAACGGCGAAGAAATGCGCGGCTACGAGCCGAAGATCGGCGCCGACAGCGTTAATTTCGCGCTGCTTAATCGCGGCAAACGCAGCGTGACCATTGACCTCAAAGCGGCGGATGCCGTCGAGCGTCTGAAGCCGCTCATTGCAAGCGCTGACGTGATCGTCGAGCAATTTCGCCCCGGCGTGATGGATCGTTTAGGCATTGGATACGAAGCGCTCAAGGCCATCAACTCACGCATCATATATTGCGCAATTACCGGCTATGGCCAGACCGGCCCGAAGGCGCTAATCGCCGCCCATGATCTGAATTACGTCGCCGAGTCCGGCATGCTCGCTATCGCGGCGGGTTCCGACGGCGCGCCCGTCGTGCCGCCCGCGCTCATTGCCGACATCGCCGGTGGCGCCTATCCGGCGGTCATGAATATCCTGCTCGCGCTACGTCACCGCGACCAAACTGGGCAAGGCTGTCAGCTCGATATCGCCATGAGCGAAAACATGTTCACGTTTCTTTACTGGGCCATGGGCCACGGCTTTGCGAATGGCGATTGGCCGCAACCCGCGCGGGGATTGATTTCCGGCGGCAGTCCGCGTTATCAAATTTATCGTACCGCCGACCATAAATTCGTCGCCGTCGCGCCACTGGAACAAAAGTTCTGGGAGAATTTTTGCGCGCTCATTAACTTGCCAGCAGCTTTGCGTGACGACCGCACCAATCCCGCCGCTACCCAACGCGGCGTGGCAGAAATCATCGCTGGCCATAGCGCGGCCCATTGGGCAGAACGCTTCGCCGGTAAGGATTTGTGCTGTTGCATCGTCAAAACTATCGCCGAAGCAGTACAAGATCCGCACTTCATCCAGCGCGGTCTTTTCGCTCGCACCCTGACGCTCAACGGCCAACAAGTGCCGGCGCTGCACACGCCCATCGCAATTCACTTCCGCCCCGATAGGCTCGACGGCGCAGGACCCAAGCTGGGTCAAGACAACAGCTTGCTTGGCGAACCTTAGCAGTGCCAAAAACCCGCTTCGCCATCCATGAGATTACTGTTTAGCCCACACGGCACCAAGCGAAGCGCACTGCGGCTTGCATTGATGGCTGTCCTGGCGATTTTATTGTTGCTGCTTGCCATCGCTGGCTACTTAATCGCGACCTTCGATGTCAACGAACACAAAGCGCGGCTTACCAACATCGTCAAAGAAAAAACTGGGCGGGAGTTGTCGCTACCCGGCGCCCTGCGACTTAAGATATTTCCACAAATTCGCCTCGAACTCGATCGCGCTATTCTTCTCGATCGCGGCTCCCAGCAAGCGTTTGTAAGCATCGAATCGGTCAAGCTGAGCCTGCGGCCGTGGCCGCTGTTGCGCAGGCAAATCACCATTGATCAAGCGGAGATAGGCAATTTCAACGTGCAATTGAAACGCTACGCCAACGGCAAGACGAACTTCGACGATCTGTTACCCAAGGACGATGCGCCGTCTGCCGTTCAGTTTGATTTGGCCGGGCTAACAATTAAACACGGAGCATTGACGTTTGCCGATGAAATGACGAAACGCACCGTTCAGCTTACAGAATTTCGCCTCACCACCGGGCGGCTGAAGGAAAATATTCCAACGACGCTAGCCGCGAATTTTTTGCTAACGATGGACGTGCCACAAACTCAACTGCTGACCGCACTGGCCGGCGAGTTGACGTTTGATTTGCAGCGCAAACGCTATCAATTCAAACAGGGAAAAATCACTTTGCACGGTGAAGCGGCAGGCATCAAGCCCTTGGACATCGGCCTGGGAGCCAATATTGATGCAGATCTACAGACAGGTCGCTTTGAGCTACAGCAAGTTCAGGGCAGCGCGGAAGGCCGCGACGGCGAACGCTTGGTGACGGCTCAACTTGCAACGCCCAGCGTTCACGCTGCTGCAAAGCAATTGAATCTCGAACAGTTGAGCGCAAGCATTAAAGCACAGGAAACAGGACGAAACCTCGCGCTGGATGTCACAATACCGCAATTGAGTCATGACGGCTTAACGACCAACGCGCCCCATCTCAAGCTTACGTTTAGGTTGCAACAGGACGCACTCGTAAGCAAGGGCGAAATCAATACTCCGCTCAACCTCGATCAACAATCGGGGCGCGTAACGTTGTCCAACCTTGCCGTTACAAGTCACACGGTGCGCGATAAATTGCAGATTGACGCAAGCGCGACGGGACCGGTTAGCCTCGATTTGCAGAGTGGCGAACTCGACGCGCTGCAATTGAGCGGCGACTGGAAAATGCAACATCCCGACGGCGCGCTCTCGGGCAAATGGCGCGCGCCGCTGGCAGCCAATGTCACGAGCGGTGCATTCGCGCTTGACGCCTTGCAAGGTGATTGGTCGGGCAAATTCGTTGGCGCGCAAATGAGCGGCAACGTGCGCGTGCCAATCTCTGGGAATTGGCGCAACGCCGGCGGAAACATTCCCGAAATTACCCTGCAAACCTCCGTCGCGTGGCCAGATAGTGCTCTGGAAGCCAGTATCCATGCGGATCTACAAGCAGAATCTCAGCAGAGCGAGATCGCGGTGCAGGCTGTCACGCTGAAGGTCAGCGGACACAATCGCAGCGGAAATTGGCGCGCCGCCCTGTCGTCGCCGGTGAAAATGGATCTACAGAATCAGCGTGTGACCATGTCGAAACTGATAGGCGATGTGGTTTGGATAGACAAGAATCCTCACGTAAAAGCGGTCAACGTGAAACTCAATGGAAATGGCAGCGCCGATCTTGCAAAACAACAAGCAGCCATCACACTTCAGGCGAAACTCGATCAGAGTAACTTGAGTGGTTCATTCGGCCTCAACAACTGGGCCGATCCTGCCTATAGCGTGAACGCGACCCTCGATGCGCTGGACCTTGATCGTTATATTCCTCCCACTATAGAGCCCGCGTCGGGCAAGGCCACAAAGATTCCAGCGCCACCGACCAAGTTTGATTTCACCTCGCTGAAGCCACTCAAGCTGGATGGCGACATCAAAATTGGCCTGCT
>JBDSJK010000346.1:0-3931 GCA_039917535.1 Burkholderiales bacterium | reverse complement strand
CCGGCAATTTACGACGCCGACACACCAGGGCAAGAATCGGCAACATTTTCAATGCCCAGCGATGAACGGTGGCTTGATCAACGGTCACTCCGCGTTCGGCCATCATCTCTTCAATGTGCCGTAAGCTAAGGGGATATGCCACATACCACCGTACGCAGGTGAGCATGACGTCAATGGGATAGTGCAAGCGCTTAAATACTGCTCGTAATGCTTCGCTGATCGGTTGGGTCGGTGTCGTTTTCATTCCGCCATTATTGCACCTCTTACCTTATCGCGACAGAACGCGCGTGCTCCAATGCGCGGCCGGCTCGGCTTTACGCTCGGGGGTCAGTTCAATCAAGCGCGTCACATCGATCTTCAGGGGGGATGCACCGCCTGGCAGGTCGCGCTCGATACCCGCCATCTGCACTGCCATGTCTTTGTTTTGCGACCCCTGGGCTGCCAGTAGCACAATGCGCGCTCGCAGCGCCCGCCTCACACCGGCGCGCTTGGAGCCAACCAATACTGTCAACTAGGCGCATTCAGCGGGTGTCAGCACAATCTCGGGGGCAACTCACATTGCTGTTCTCGCCTCTTTTGCAAAAAGAGACGGGAAAGAACCACATTTCTATTAAGTTCACTCAAGAATGCAACACGACACTGGCATTAAGAAAAAAAAGCGTGCCAATGTAATTAATCTTTATTTTTCAATTGATTGTTGACCATTATTAAAAATACACATGAAAAAATTCACAATGGGTGCCGCGAGAGGTTTTAAATTTGAAAACAATGTGTTAAATTGCTCCACGGTAAATTTCTTGAGAATTGAGTAGAAACTTGCGTATTGCCCTGCTCGAAGACGATAAAAGCCAATCGGACCTCTACAAAGCCTGGCTTGAGGAAGCGGGGCACGTATGTTCCCCGTTTGCAGCCGGTAAGGCTTTTATCAAGCACATTGGGCGTGAGAGTTACGATCTGATTATTCTCGATTGGGGAATCCCTGATATCACGGGTCATGAAGTACTGGTGTGGATACGTAGCCACATCCAAACTCCGGTGCCGGTGATGTTTGTCACCGCGCGGGACGAAGAACAAGATATTGTCTCAGCTTTAGAAAGCGGTGCCGACGATTACCTGGTTAAGCCAGTGCGCAAGATGGAATTGATTGCGCGCATCAATGCCCTCGAGCGACGCGCAAAGCAAGAATTCACCCTAAAAGAACGACTTGACTTCGATCCGTTCACGATAGACACCAAGAGTCGCAAAATTAGCCGTAGCGAAAAAGCCATTGATCTGACTATTAAAGAATTCGATTTGACGCTATTTTTGTTCCGCCATTTGGGCCAGTTATTGTCTCGGGGCCACATCCTAGAGAGTATTTGGGGACGTAGCCAAGAACTCAATACTCGAACCGTGGATACCCATGTCAGTCGCATACGCAACAAGCTTGAACTGTCGCAAGAGAGCGGTTTTAAGTTGAGTTCCGTGTACTTTTACGGTTATCGTCTAGAACGGGTAGCCGCGTCCTAATTGATCCAGGGGCTTGCCTGGGCACCGTCTGTGTAGATTCAAATCGCTAACTAAAGGGATCATGTTCGGCATCTGCGCACTATTACGCAATAAAAAACGTGTCGCGAAGCGTCCGATAGTGACGCCTTTAGGCATACGTTTTATTGTGTGCCGCGCCATTATTTCTGCGCTGTTTGTACCGCGGATTTCCTCAGCAATCGGATGGGAATACCGGGTTGTGCGCGGGGACACGCTGATTGGCATTGCCGGACATTTTTTATTGACCCAGAAAAATGGCGCGAATTCCAGCAGCTTAACGGAGTCAAACAACCGCGCCGCCGATTGAACTTCTGCCGTCGCCCGATCTCTCCGCCATGGCGAATCGAGTCGAACGCACGCCCATATGTTTTCGCTGGCAGCCCATGGTAGCTGCCAGTGGTTATCGTGTTCAGATTCAGCGCGAAGATGAAACCAATATATTTCTCAATGAAGGCGTGTCCAAAGCGCCGGAGACATCTTTTTCCGATCTACCGGATGGCCGCTACACGGTACGCCTACGCGGCATTGATACCAATGGACTCGAAGGACTGAACGCGCAGGGTGACGTGATCGTCAAGGCGCGGCCCGAGCCGCCCTTCAGCCAAGGCCCCAATGACAAAGGCACGGTGCACGGTGCGCGCTGATCGGCCAGAGTTCAGATGGGCGCAAGTTGCTGAGGCGGCAAGTTATCGGTTTCAGTTGGCGAAAGACCCCGAACTCAAGTCGACCCTCATCGACGCACCGGTGCTTACCACGACACCACTCGCAACGGACAAACCGCTGCCGCCGGGCGAATATTACTGGCGAGTCGCCAGCCGTCGCGAGTCCGGTGATCTCGGTCCTTTTGGCGACGTACAACAATTCTCGCTCAAAGCAATTCCCGTGGTTCCCAATGGAGTAACTCCGCTGGTCGATAACAGGCTGTTGACGTTGCGCTGGAAGAGCGGCTCGCCTGGACAAAGTTATCGCTTCCAACGGGCACGCAATCGCGACTTCGATCCGACGCTCACCGACACCAAATTCACTGAACCTGAGATCCAACTACCACGTCCTGTCGGCGGCACGTTGTTCATGCGCGTGCAGGCCATCGACAGCGATGGCTACGAGGGACCATTTGGCTCGCCGCAACAAATCCAAGTCGCAGCGAATTACCCGGAAATAAAATTGCGCGCCGACGAACGGGACGCAACGTTCACTTGGCCCGCCGGCCTGGAGGGACAAAAACTGCAACTGCAAATGGCGCGCTCGGCCAAGTTTGACGGCATGGTTGTCGACGCGAGCAGCGCGGAAACACAAGTCAATATTCCTCGCCCCGCAGGTAGCGTATTCTACGTTCGCTCACGCAGAATCGACAGCGATGGCTACAGAGCGGAATTCAGTAAGCCGGAGCGCGTTGTGTTGGCCGAGCAGTATCCAAACCTTGAGTCACCGCAACTGGAGAAAGATCAACTCACGTTCAAATGGAATGCCCCGTTGCCGAGACAGAAAGTTCGTTTTCAGTTAGCGCGGGATGAGCAATTCAGTTCGCTCGTTCACCAGGCCACATTGGAAAGCAATCAGCTTCAGATCAAAAATCCCGGCGGTGGTCGTTATGTCGTTCATGTGGGCCTGATCGACCGCGATAGCTACACCGCGCTGTTCGGCCCTGCGCAAAAAATCGACATACCACGCAACTATTGGCTCTTGCTGTTGCTCCTGCCGCTGCTGTTGATCTGATCCGCCGTTTAAAGCATCATAGGGATTCACGCTACAATAAAACAATCACAATGATGATCACAAGTCAAGCCATGAACCGCTCACCACCCAAGCAAAGGCTGATTCATCATGTTCGTTTAACGCATCTAAACATGAATGAAATAAGTCACCATTTCTCCAGGAAAAATGCCTGGAGAGTCGCATGTATATTGGCTCTCACGGCATTCCTTTGGGCAGTCTATATCATTCCAAGTCACGCCGACGAAGCTAACTGGATGTATCAGATCAAGCCCGGCGATACAATAAGCCTACTTGCGAAGCGTTATTTGAATGGCACCAATCGTTGGCGTGAATTGCAGCGAATCAACAAACTGAAAAACCCACGCAAAGTGTCAGTCGGCTCGACCATCAAAATTCCCTACGATGCCATCAAACAACAACCCGTCAACGCCACGGTAATAGTAGTGCACGGTCTAGTCGAACGGCAAGCGGGGAGGAACCAAACCAAAACACCACTACAAAAAAATGATGTGATAAGCGCCGGTGACCGCATTATCTCCGCCAAGAATGCGGGTGCCACGCTGGTCTTTGTTGATGGCTCCATCGTGCGCTTGATGGACGATTCGGTGATCACCATCAAGATCCTACAAGGCCAGCAAGACGCGAAACTGAATACGATGCAACTGCAGTTAGAGCAAGGCCGAGTTGA
>JBDSJK010000345.1:0-5921 GCA_039917535.1 Burkholderiales bacterium | reverse complement strand
AAGCTTGATCACTTGATCCTCGCCGATTTTGTCCGCCCAGTGACGAAACGCCGTTTTGATGCGCTGGATAATCGGCGCGCGGCATTGCAGCTCGATACCGTGACGCTGGCCGTAATCAAAGCCAACGGTTGAAACGTGATCGTAGCGCGACAACGCCCACGCAAGGCAGGTGGTCGAGTCTTGGCCGCCGGAAAATAGCACTAAGGCACGGGTGGTCACTTCGGGGTTCTAGTCTTGGACGTGTTGCGGGGAAAGGCGGGGCGACGGGTAAAATCAAGATTCTACCGCAGACGCAGCCCTACAGCGTATTCACCGCACACCACGCCACGAGCCAAGCGCAGTGGGGGCCGTGGCATGGCATGGCTGGAGAGCCGCTCTGGTATTGACTCTACAGGCACATTTTTTTTCAATTTTCTCGCCATAAGGGGTTGAAAACCCGCTTCGTCAACCCAACATTTCGCTCATCTTAAAGTAACGTAAAGTACGAACAATGGGAGACGAACCAATTCAGCCGATCTATCCGGTCCTGCCCGAGGCTCAGCTTAGCGCAGAGGCCGAGCAGATCGAACCAACGTTAGAACAACAACTTTTGGACGCGCAAGCGAAGGCGACTGAGCATTACGATGCTTTCTTGCGCGCCCGAGCCGAGCAGGACAACGCCGCCAAACGCGCCATCGCCGATGTGAGCAACGCGCGCAAGTTCGCGGTGGAATCCTTTGCCAACGAGCTACTGGGCGTAAAGGATAGTCTGGAAGCCGCGCTGGCGCAGCAAGCTCCGACTTTTGAAACCCTAAAGGCCGGGGTTGAACTGACCCTAAAACAGCTTAATGCCGCCTTCGAGCGCGCGAAAGTCGCCGAGCTTAATCCACTGGGCGAGAAATTTGATCCCCACAAGCATCAGGCCATTGCGATGGTCGAGGCCGAAGCGACGCCGAATACGGTGGTCTCCGTGCTGCAAAAGGGCTATCAACTCAATGATCGGGTGCTGCGCCCGGCGATGGTGACAGTCGCGAAGACTTAAGCGCCAACGGCTTGAAATCCCGCGGCAAGTCCCAACTTTAAGAACATCTAATTTAATGCTTTAAAGGAACACATCATGGCAAAAATTATCGGCATTGACCTAGGCACTACGAACTCTTGCGTCGCGATCATGGAGAACGGTGTCCCCAAGGTGATTGAAAATTCCGAAGGCGCGCGCACCACACCTTCCATCATTGCCTATGCCGAAGATGGCGAAATTCTAGTGGGTGCCTCGGCGAAACGTCAGGCGGTGACGAATCCCAAAAATACGCTGTTTGCCGTGAAGCGTTTGATCGGTCGCCGCTTCGAAGAAAAAGAAGTACAAAAAGACATCAACATGATGCCCTACGGAATCAGCAAAGCGCCCAACGGCGACGCGTGGGTGGAAGTGCGCGGCAAAAAAATCGCCCCGCCGGAAATTTCCGCACAGGTGTTGATGAAAATGAAAAAGACCGCCGAAGACTATCTCGGCGAGCCGGTCACGGAAGCCGTGATTACCGTGCCTGCTTATTTTAACGACTCGCAGCGCCAAGCCACCAAAGACGCGGGCCGCATCGCTGGTCTCGACGTGAAACGCATTATCAACGAGCCGACCGCTGCCGCATTGGCCTTCGGCCTCGACAAAAAAGAAGGCGATCGCAAAATTGCCGTGTATGACCTGGGCGGCGGCACGTTTGATATTTCCATTATCGAAATCGCGGAAATCGAAGGCGAGCATCAGTTTGAAGTGCTGTCCACCAACGGGGACACGTTCTTGGGCGGTGAGGATTTCGACCAGCGCTTAATGGATTATATCGTCACGGAATTCAAGAAAGACCAAGGCGTCGATTTATCAAAAGACGTGCTCGCGCTGCAACGTTTGAAGGAGACCGCAGAGAAAGCGAAGATCGAGCTGTCGTCTTCACAGCAAACGGAAATTAACCTGCCTTACATCACCGCCGACCAGTCGGGCCCGAGGCACTTGGCCATGAAACTCACCCGCGCGAAATTTGAAAGCCTGGTGGATGAATTGATCGAGCGCACCATCGAGCCTTGCCGCGTCGCGATCAAGGATTCCGGCTTGAAGGTAACAGACATTGAAGATGTCATTTTGGTCGGCGGCATGACCCGCATGCCTAAGGTCATGGATAAAGTGCGCGAATTTTTCGGCAAAGAACCGCGCAAAGACGTGAACCCCGACGAGGCCGTCGCCGTTGGCGCGGCCATTCAAGGCGGCGTGCTGCAGGGCGACGTAAAAGATGTGCTACTGCTCGACGTAACGCCGCTGTCCCTAGGCATTGAGACCTTGGGCGGCGTGATGACCAAGCTGATCAAAAAGAATACCACCATCCCGACCAAGGCGCAGCAAGTGTTTTCGACGGCCGATGACAATCAATCGGCCGTGACGATTCACGTGCTACAAGGAGAGCGCGACGTGTCGAAAGGCAACAAATCGCTGGGTCAATTCAACCTGGAAGGCATTCCTCCTTCGCCGCTCGGCATGCCGCAAATCGAAGTGCAGTTCGACATCGATGCGAATGGTATATTGCACGTCAGCGCGAAGGACAAAGCGACCGGCAAGGAAAACAAGATCACCATTAAGGCCAGCTCTGGTTTGTCGGAAGACGAGATCAAACGCATGGTCGCCGATGCGGAAATCAACGCGGAAGAAGACAAGAAACAACTCGAGTTGGTCAACGCACGCAACGGCTTGGAAGCCATGATACATAGCGTGAAAAAATCGCTCACGGAATATGGCGACAAGCTCGATGCGGGCGAAAAAGAAAAGATTGAAAACGCGCTGAAAGAAGCGGAAGAAGCGATCAAGTCCGATGACAAAGACGCTATCGACGCGAAGAATAAAACGCTGATGGAAGCTTCGCAAAAACTCGGCGAAAAAATGTACGCTGACGCGCAAGCCGCACAAGCTGCCGCGGGAGGTAATGCCGGCGCGCCACCTGGCGATGCTGGCGGTGCAAAGCCAAACGACGACAATGTTGTCGATGCGGAATTCGAAGAGGTGAAAGAAGTGAAGAAGTAACAGCAGTCACGGCTGATCTACTTGGGGTTAGTTGGTTTCACCGACTAGCCCCTTCGCTATTTATGCTTTCTTTATCGAGTTTATCTAGCCTCAACACCATGAGCCCAAAAAAATGGCCAAACGAGATTATTACGAAGTTCTAGGCGTCAATCGCGATGCGTCGGAAGATGAGATCAAGAAATCTTTCCGCAAGCTCGCGATGAAGTTTCATCCCGATCGCAATCCCGATAACCCAAAAGCGGAAGAACACTTCAAAGAGGCGAAGGAAGCCTACGAAGTGCTGATGGATGCGAACAAGCGATCGTCCTACGATCAATTTGGCCACGCGGGTGTGGACACTAGCCAAGGTATGGGCGCCGGCGCAGGCATGGGCGGATTCTCCGATGCGTTCAGCGATATCTTCGGCGAAATTTTTGGCGGCGGGCGTGGCGCCAGCGGCGGAGGAAACGGCGTGTATCGCGGCGCGGATTTGCGCTACAACTTGGAAATCGGTTTAGAAGAAGCGGCGCGTGGAACGGAAACAAAAATCCGCATTCCGACCATGGAAGAATGCGGCACCTGCCACGGCAGCGGCGCCAAGCCCGGCACCCAGCCGCAGACCTGCACCACTTGTAACGGTCGCGGTGAAGTGCGCATGCAACAGGGATTTTTCTCGCTGCAGCAAACCTGTCCGCGCTGCCACGGCAGCGGCAAAATGATCACCTCGCCCTGTGGAACCTGCAGCGGCGGTGGGCGCATCAAGCAACAAAAAACCTTGTCGGTGAAGATTCCCGCGGGCGTTGACGAGGGAGATCGCATTCGCCTTTCCGGTGAAGGTGAACAAGGCGTAAACGGTGGCCCCGCAGGCGATCTGTATGTGGTGATCCACATCAAACCCCATTCGGTGTTCACTCGCGAACACAGCGATTTACATTGCGAAATGCCGGTGAGCTTTACCACGGCGGCGTTGGGCGGCGAGATTGAAATTCCGACGCTTGACGGGCATGCAAAAATAAAAATTCCCACCGAGACGCAAAGCGGCCAAGTATTTCGTCTGCGCGGCAAAGGCATCAAAGGACTACGCAGCGCGAATCACGGCGATTTGATGTGCCACGTGGTGGTGGAAACGCCGGTGCGGTTGACGGATCGTCAGCGAGAATTATTGCGCGAGTTGGAAACCATTAACGCGCAAGACGCACGCCATAATCCGCGCGCAAAATCGTGGATGGATAAGGTTCGGGAATTCTTTGCCGAATAAATAAGTTTTGAGCATGGCCTGTAGAAGCCCATGGATAGTGCTTCTTGGCGGCTTACCCGCCACGAACCGCAGTGTGATTGGTTTGTGGCTTACTGTCTTTATGAACTCAATTACCGCGCAAGACTAAGCTGCAATAACTCTTTCTGCAAGGTTAATTCCTTCGGCAATCGAGACTTGAGTTTCTCGAACAAGTCGCCGTGGGAAGTCAATTCTTCCGACCAACTCTCGCCATCAAGATGCGTTACTTGCTGGTAGTTGGCGGCGGAGAAATCAAGCCCGTTCCACTCTATATCTTGACGATCCGGCGCCCAGCCAAAGGTGGTTTGATGGGCATTGGCGCGGCCGTGTACACGATCGACTATCCACTTCAACACCCGCATGTTCTCGCCAAACCCGGGCCAAATAAACTTGCCATTGTCATCGGTGCGAAACCAGTTCACGGAAAATATCCGCGGCGGCTCTTTGACCTTGCTGCCCATCCTGAGCCAGTGCTGGAAATAATCACCCATGTGATAACCGCAGAAAGGCCACATGGCAAACGGATCGCGGCGAACCTGGCCGATTTTACCGGCTGCGGCGGCGGTGGTTTCCGAGCCCATGGTGGCGGCCATGTACACACCGTGATTCCAATTGAATGCTTCTAACGCCAACGGCACCGCGGTGCTGCGTCGCCCACCGAAAATAAATGCGCTGATGGGCACGCCCTGGGCGGCTTCCCAATCGCTATCGAGCGACGGGCACTGGCTGGCGGGCACGGTGAAGCGCGCGTTCGGATGCGCTGCCTTGCGGCCGGTTTGCTGGGCGCTTTCCGGCGTCCATTTTTGGCCTTGCCAGTCGATCAATTCGGCCGGCGGATTTTTACTCATTCCTTCCCACCACACATCGCCGTCAGGTGTAAGCGCGACGTTAGTGAAGATGCAATTGGAGCCAAGCGTCGCCATCGCATTCGGGTTGGATTGTTGCGACGTTCCGGGTGCAACACCAAAATAGCCAGCCTCGGGATTGATCGCATAAAAACGACCGTCGGGCCCAGGCTTTATCCAGGCGATATCGTCGCCGACGGTGGTGACTTTCCAGCCTTTGAACGCAGGCGGTGGAATCAGCATCGCAAAATTGGTTTTGCCGCAGGCGCTGGGAAATGCGGCGGCGACGTAGGTTTTTTCGCCCTCGGGCGATTCCACGCCAAGAATCAACATATGTTCCGCTAGCCATCCCTGATCGCGGCCCATCGTGGAGGCAATGCGCAGCGCGAAACATTTTTTGCCCAATAACGCGTTGCCGCCATAGCCCGAGCCGTAGGACCAAATGGCGCGCTCTTCAGGGAAGTGGACAATATACTTGTGATCTTTATTGCAGGGCCAGGAGATGTCTTTTTCGCTGAGCTTGAGCGGTGCACCGACAGAATGCAAACACGGCACAAACTCACCGCGTTCGCCCAATACGTCCAATGCGGCTTTGCCCATGCGCGTCATGATGCGCATGCTGACGACCACGTAGGGCGAATCGGAAAGCTCCACGCCAATGTGGGAAATGGGTCCGCCGAACGGGCCCATGCTGAACGGCACCACATAAAGTGTGCGGCCACGCATGCAGCCATCAAACAGCTTATTCAACGTGGCCTTCATTACTTGCGGATCGACCCAA
>JBDSJK010000344.1:0-3395 GCA_039917535.1 Burkholderiales bacterium | reverse complement strand
TTTTGCATCATAGACTGACTCTTCGTGCTCTTCCAGGCATCCTGGTGAAAACCCATATATTCGTCCTGGCTGATGGATCCGTCATGGTTCTTGTCCATCATCTCGAATCGAGAACTCTTCTGATAATCCGGGTATTTTGGATCGGATTTATCGATGGTTTTGCCCCCCATGTCCGTCCATGAGCGGCCGACGTACTTCATGTATTCGTCTTGTGTCATGGCGCCTTCCCCTTTATGAATATCGCTGAAAGCGGGGGCTTTATACTGCGGGTCAAGGGGGTTTTCCGGCGCCATCGCAAACAGGCTTGAACTGACTCCCAATGCTGCTACTGCAAATAGTGAGCGAATGAACATAAGTTAACTCCTTAGAAAAATGTTAAAAAACTTGCATTGCCGACCTAAACGCAACTAAGCAGTCTAAAGCGAACCAAACAACAACCGTGCCAACCAGTAGATATTAGTTACCAACGCAAACAACGGTTGCGATGCCTGGCTTATGCCCCCAGCGCGGACACGGCACACCCTGCAACCCTAGTCGTAAGTACAAACAGGCTAGAAGTTTTTTAAGAAGGTGTGTGCTCGTTTTTTTCTTAAAGGGATTTCATTGCACGGCACGACCGCCACTTCTAGCATTTCGACAATGGGCTGAAAACGGATGCCCCCGGTGATCAACGCCTGTTGGGATGAGGCGCTAAGACATGAAAGCGGCGATCCTTTGCCATACCACCAAGTCAAAGCAATGGAATGTAGATCCATGGTGAGATTGGCGGCCGAGCCAAAGCGCTGAATGAGGGTGAGGGCACCCGTGTCGGCTCCGCCGCGTTTGAATCCCGCTTGGGGTCAAATTTTGCAATTCGCTCAAGGCCCTCACCTCGCCACCCGATAAATCGCCCCGTTCAAGTCATCTGAAATCAACACGCTCCCGTCAGCCAGTACCAGCACATCCGCCGGCCTGCCCCAGTAATTGCGGCCCTGCAAGAAGCCGGTCAAAAACGGTTCGATCCGTTCTGCGCGGTTGTCGCGCATCACAACGCGCACCACGTCGTAGCCTACGCGTGTAGGCGGGTGCGAACCGTGGCGAGCGACGATGATGCTGCCGTCATAGTTTTTCTCCGCAGCAGCGCCCGTGTAGAAGCGCATACCTAAGGCAGAGATGTGCGCCCCCAGGCCGAATACGGGCGGCGTGAATTCACTGCACGCACGTTTGTTGCCGAATTCAGGGTTGGGAATGCTGGCATCGTGACAATAGGGGAAGCCAAAATTCTCGCCGCTACGGGACACTCGATTGAGTTCATCGTTAGGCAATTCCGGGCCCAAATTATCTTGACCTTCATCAGTAAACCACAGCTCGCGCGTTTGCGGATGCCAATCGAATCCGACGGTATTGCGAATGCCGCGCGCGAATACTTCTTTGCCGCTGCCATCAGCGTTCAATCTAAGAATTGTGCCGTATTCATCATTCTGCGCTTCGCAAAGATCGCAGGGCGAGCCAACAGAGACATACAATTTTCCATCCGGGCCGAAGGCCATGTAATGCGCGCCGTGGCGTTCTTTATCGGGAAAACCATCGATCACAGTAATCGGCGTGGGTGGATTATTCAGGCGGTTCTCAATATCGTTGTAGCGCAAAACTTTTGTTCTGGCGGAGACATAAAGCGCGCCTTGATAAAACGCGATACCGCTGGGGCTGGTGATGCCAGATAGGATAGTGCGTTTTTGCGTGACTTGGTTGCCGCTGATGGTGAGTGCATAAACATTGCCGTCGTTGCTGCCGACAAACAACGTACCGCCCGAACCGAGGGCCATTTGCCGCGCTTTGGGTAGCTCAGTCGCATAAACTGAAACCTTGAAGCCGGGTGCGGCCTTGAGCGTTTCAAGCTGAATACCTTTGTGCTCTTCTCGGAAATCGGTGAACCACGCGCAGCCGCTGAGGGTTGCCGCAAGCGCAAAGCCAATCGTAGCGCTCGAACTCCAACGTACCAAGCTTACCAGCCATTTTGTTGTCATGTAGATCACCTATCCATTGATTAAACCACACGCTGCAAATCGAAAGCTAAAAGCTATTTGCAAAACCAGCCTACATCACCACCGAAAACCAAAAGCCAATCTTGCATCTGGTCTTGGCGATGCAGCAACTAGCCTGCATTATGGTCGTGTGGAATGCAGCTAAAACCTTGACTTGGCGACTAAATTTACTCCCCTTTATTCGCCTTAAATATTATCTAATGGAAAATCTCGGTCCAATGCGGGCCGGAGCACGAACATCCAGGTCTAACGTGCCAGCAGCCAACATGACAAGACAAGCAGGGCGAGGGCCGTGCCACGGATCCAGTTCCTTTCAATGGCGTTGCCGTACTCCGAGGCAGCGCTTCGAACGCCCGTCACCCTCCTCAAAAGAAAAGGCGCCCGCGGGAAGGTCTGCGGCTAAACTTGCCGCGAGTATAGCCTTGACTATCTCCCCTTTAGTTCCTGCCGCCTGTTGGATAATCCGGAAAAAATTTCTTTCCCCGGGTCGTGGAATTCCGCTTGTCTAGAAACCGACTTTGCGCCGCGACGCGCTTAACAATACGAGTCCGGCCAGCATAAAGGTTAGCGTGGGCGCTTCTGGGATTTGCACCGGTGCGGCCAGGAAGTTAAGCGTGCTCGCCACGGATGCCTTCCCTCCTGTCGTGTCTCCAGTGACCAACAACAGCAAATCCAATCGCGCTAACGCGCCCTGCGGCAAGTCGAATGTTAAGGTAGTTGAGCCAATGTCCGCCCCGAATATTTCATTCAAGATGGTTTCGCCGTTGCTGAACACTTGCAGAGCAACCGATGTATCGAGTGCGGCGGCGAGGCCGTTGCTATTTGCGTTAAGCAGCGCAAAAGTGATCGCCACTTTCCCGCCCGGTGCGACGAAGTCGCCGATAAATTCCGCCGTAGAGACGCCGTTCACATTCTCGGTGAAGCTATCCAAATCGAGTGAGGCGAACAGTTCGTTGCTGTTGGCGGTGCTAGTCGAACGGGCCGTGTCCTGCAAACTGTCGCTCGTCGCTGCCGCGGTTGTGGAAAGCGGCAACGGGTTAGGCGGCGAGGCGTGGCTGTCGGAGGTGGTGTTCGCGCCAGCGGTAGCTAGCGCATCGGTCAAGAACTGGGTGTTGGTATAGGTGATCGGCACCGCACTGACGAAACCAGTCCACATGATCAGAACAACTACGCTAATGAATTGTGTCACGATATTTCTCCTTTGTTATTAAACTACCGGGGACGCGGGGCACCCGCCCCCGGCATCAGTGCCATTACGACAAATAGCTGATTAGCAGGCGTTGGCGCCACTTTCACCGCAGTCGATGTGGCGGCGGTTGCGGCCGTCAAACGGGGTAGGTAAATACGGAAAGACACGGTAGATCCCGTTCG
>JBDSJK010000343.1:0-8944 GCA_039917535.1 Burkholderiales bacterium | reverse complement strand
AGCGCCGTCGCCGCATCTGAGATGCTTAAGCCTTGCTTGGCGACCTCGCAAAAATATCGAAGCTGTTGCAATTTCATGATTTTAATATTTATAACCAAAAAGTATTAAATTATAAATTAATATTCCTTTAGTATCTATAGCCGTTTTGATACCCTGCACGTCACTCAACGAATTTTGGTGCGCAGCGGTTATGGATTGGGTTTACCCCGTTTCGGGATTTGCGGTTGGATTGATCGTCGGCCTGACGGGCGTCGGCGGCGGCTCGCTTATGACGCCGCTGTTGGTGCTCGCCTTCGGGATCTCTCCTGCCACCGCAGTGGGTACTGACTTACTGTATGCCGCACTAACCAAAGCAGGTGGCACCGTCGCCCACCACAATCGCTCAAACATCAACTGGCGCATAGTCGGCCTGCTCGCCGCGGGCAGCATCCCCGCCGCCCTGCTGACTGTGTGGGGTTTGCATACCATTGGCACCGACAGCAAAGCCTTTAATTCGGTGGTGACCACGACGTTGGGCATCGCGCTGATTTTAACTGCGGTTGCGATTATTTTTCGTAGTCAGTTTACCAAGAATCTTCCGCCGCGCGACCCGTTCGAACAGCTTATCATCACCGGCCGCACCGCGGTAACGACGGGCGTTACGGGTGTGGTGCTTGGCGTATTAGTCACGATTTCCTCCGTTGGCGCGGGGGCCCTTGGTACCCTCGCGCTTTTTCTTCTCTACCCACGCCTGTCGACGCGGCAGATAGTGGGCACCGACATTGCTCATGCCGTGCCGCTCACCTTGGTTGCGGGCCTGGGCCATGCCGCCCTTGGCACCGTCGACTACGCACTGTTGGGCAGCTTGCTGGTGGGTTCGCTGCCCGGTATTTGGCTGGGTAGCCACCTGAGCAGCCATATTCCCGAGCGCGTATTGCGTTCGGCCCTTGCCGCGATGCTGTTTGTCGTCGGCGGAAAATTTGTTTGGTAATTACATAAGCTATGTATCAATACGATAACTACGATCAAACCATCGTTAACGAACGGGTTGCGCAATATCGCGACCAGACGCGCCGCTTCCTTGCGGGCGAGCTGACGGAGGATGAATTCCGCCCGTTGCGATTGCAAAATGGCCTTTACCTTCAGCGCCAAGCGCCGATGCTGCGTGTCGCCGTGCCATATGGCATGTTGTCGTCGAAGCAAGTGCGCATGCTCGCCCATATCGCGCGCAAATACGACAAGGGTTACGGCCATTTAACGACGCGGCAAAACATCCAGTACAACTGGCCAAAGCTGGAAGATACGCCGGACATCCTTGCGGACTTAGCCTCGGTGGAAATGCATGCGATTCAAACCAGTGGCAACTGCATCCGCAATATCACTACTGATCAGTTTGCCGGCGCCGCGCAAGACGAGATCGTCGATCCGCGGCCCTATTGCGAGATTCTGCGGCAGTGGTCAACCTTCCACCCCGAGTTTGCCTATTTACCGCGCAAATTCAAAGTTGCCGTGAGCGGTTCCGTCGAAGATCGTGCCGCGACGGCGGTGCATGATATTGGCCTGTATATCAAGAAAAACGCCGCGGGCGAGGTCGTGCTTGACGTGTTGGCCGGTGGCGGTCTGGGCCGCACGCCCATGGTCGGCGCGGTGATCCGCAAGGAATTGCCGTGGCAACACATGATGAGTTATTGCGAGGCGATTCTGCGCGTGTACAACCGCTATGGCCGCCGCGATAACCTCTATAAAGCGCGCATCAAAATTCTGGTGAAAGCGTTGACGCCAGCCAAGTTCGCCGAAGAAGTCGACGCCGAATGGCAGCACTTGAAAGACGGCCCGGCCACGTTGACGCAGGCAGAGTTAGCGCGGGTCTCGGCGCATTTCAGCGCGCCCGACTATGAAAATGTAGGCGTGATCAATGGCGCCTATTATCAGTATCTGTCCGAAAACAAAGCGTTCGCGCAATGGGTCAAGCGCTCGGTGCGCAGACATCGCGTCACGGGTTATTGCAGCGTCACCCTGTCGCTCAAACCGCAGGGCGTGGCGCCCGGCGACATCACCGATTCGCAACTGGAATACGTCGCCGACTGGGCGGACGAATACAGCTATGGAGAAGTGCGCGTTTCCCACGAACAAAACTTGATTCTCTCTGACGTGAAAGAGCGCGATTTGTTTGCCCTGTGGGAAAAGGCTAAAGCCGTCGGCCTCGCCACGCCGAACATCGGGTTGTTGTCGGACATTGTGTGCTGCCCCGGCGGTGATTTTTGCTCGCTGGCCAATGCCAAATCGTTGCCCATTGCCGCCGCGATACAGGAACGTTTCGAAAGCCTGGATTATCAATACGACATCGGCGAATTGGACTTGAACATTTCCGGCTGCATGAATTCCTGCGGCCATCATCATGTCGGCCATATCGGGATTTTAGGTGTCGATAAGAGCGGTTCCGAGTGGTACCAAATCAGCATAGGCGGCCATTCTGGCCGCGCCCTTGGGGAACGGGCAACCGCGCCAGCAACGGCTCTGGGCGCGGTGATTGGGCCATCCTTCGCCGCGGCGGACGTACCCGACGTGATCGAAACGCTGGTGCAGACCTACGTTGAAAATCGCTTTGAAGACGAATATTTTGTCGACACCGTGAATCGCATCGGCATTGAGCCCTTCAAGGGCAATGTGTATCGCAATGCCGGCCACGGAAAGGAAGCAGCTCATGCCTAAGATTATTCGTGACGGCGCGATCGTCGATGACAACTGGGTGGTGTGGCATCCGGACGACGACGCGACGGCCGCGTTGCCAACCGCGCATCAAGCACCGCAGCTCATCATTCCGCTCAAAGCATGGCAAGCACATCGTCAGGATTTCTCCGTCCGCGATGGTCGGCTCGGGCTGCTGTTGCAGACCGACGACGAACCGGACCAAGTTGCCGCCGATATTTCTTTGTTTAGCGTAATTGCCATTCACTTCAATAAGTTCACCGACGGCCGTGGTTACTCCCTTGCGCGACTATTGCGCGATCGCTATGGCTATCGCGGCGAATTGCGTGCTGTCGGCGACGTGTTGCGCGATCAATTATTTTATTTAAAGCGCAGCGGCTTCAACGCTTTCGCTATTCGCGCGGATCGCGATATACAGGATGCGCTGAAAAGCCTGCAAGACTTTAGCGAAGTTTACCAAGGCGCGTGGGATCAGCCCTTACCCCTATTTAGACGCCGCCAGACTGCTTAGAAAATCATGCCATTAGAAAACAAGATCAATTCGACCCGCGAGCTTTTGGTGAAGATCGCCACCGACCACACCAGCGTCATGTTTGCCAACAGTTTGGGCGCGGAAGACATGGTATTGATGGATCTAATCGTAAAGCACGCGCCGAGCATCGAGATTTTTTCGATTGATACGGGCCGCTTGCCCAATGAAACCTACGACTTGTTGGATAAAGCCAGCAAGCACTATCGTCGCAAGATCAAGGTTTACTCACCCGAGAGCGCAGGCGTTGAGCAGTACGTGCGCTTAAACGGCATTAACGGTTTTCGCGACAGCATTGTGCAGCGCAAGGATTGTTGCCACGTTCGCAAAGTAGAGCCACTTAAGCGCGCCCTCGCGGGCAAACAGGCTTGGATCACCGGCTTGCGCCGCGAACAGGCCGTGACGCGCAAGGATTTGAGCGCAAGCGAATATGACCACGACCACGGCTTGCATAAATTCAATCCGCTGATCGACTGGGCCGAGACCGACGTATGGGCCTATGTTGCTGCGAACAATGTGCCTGTGAACGCACTGCACGACCAAGGTTTTCCCAGCATCGGCTGCGCGCCCTGCAGCCGGGCGATTCAGCCTGGCGAAGA
Source organism: Burkholderiales bacterium (assembly GCA_039917535.1). Taxonomy (GTDB): domain Bacteria; phylum Pseudomonadota; class Gammaproteobacteria; order Burkholderiales; family JALYOK01; genus JBDSJK01. Next base: position 5,128 of record JBDSJK010000343.1, on the reverse strand, counting down.
TGTGCGCGCCGGACGCTGGTGGTGGGAAAGCGCCGAGCAAAAAGAATGTGGATTGCATATTAAGAATCCTGACGAGCAAGCCACGACGCTCTCGCCCTAATTGAAATCAACAACGAATATGTTAGCGAACCTAAAGCAGAATACCTTGGACAACGAACAACTTACCTTGCCGGTAACCCGACACGTCCCAGCACCACGCATTAGCCACCTCGATTTGCTGGAGGCCGAGGCCATCCACATCATGCGTGAAGTGGCGGCGGAATGCAGCAACCCGGCGCTGTTTTTCTCTGGCGGCAAAGATTCGATCGTCATGCTGCGCTTAGCGGAAAAAGCTTTTCGTCCCGGCAAGTTTCCGTTTCCTTTGATGCACATCGACACGGGACACAATTTTCCCGAGGTAATTGCGTTTCGCGACGCGAGAGTGGCCGAGCTAGGCGAGCGCCTGATTGTGCGTTCCGTGGAAGACTCCATGAAGCAAGGTCGCGTGCGGCTGCGCCGTCCCGACGAAAGCCGCAACGTGCATCAGAGCGTGACCTTGCTCGACGCAATCAACGAATTTGTTTTCGACGCTTGCTTCGGCGGCGCACGCCGAGACGAAGAAAAAGCCCGCGCGAAAGAGCGCGTGTTTTCCTTTCGCGATGAATTCGGTCAATGGGATCCAAAAAATCAGCGTCCCGAATTGTGGAACCTCTACAACACTCGCGTCCACAAAGGCGAGCATATGCGCGTGTTTCCCATCAGCAACTGGACTGAGTTGGACGTGTGGGAGTACATCGCTCGCGAACAATTGGCCGTGCCGTCGATTTACTACGCCCACGTCCGCCCGGTCGTGCGTCGCGGCCCGGCGCTGGTATCGGTCACCGACATCACGCCCGCCCGCGCTGGCGAAAAGATTGAAGACATATCGGTACGTTTTCGCACCGTCGGCGACATCACCTGTACCGCGCCGGTGGAATCCGTCGCGACCGACATCGAAAGTATTTTGGAAGAAACCGCGCTGACCCGCATCACAGAACGCGGCGCAACGCGCTTGGACGATCAAACATCCGATGCGTCCATGGAGTTGCGCAAGAAAGAAGGGTATTTCTAATGGCAACATCTATTCTTGAAACGGCAGCCCAAAGCGAGTTGCTGCGCTTCACCACGGCGGGCAGCGTCGACGACGGCAAGAGCACGTTGATCGGGCGGTTACTGTACGACTCGAAGTCAATTTTTGAAGACACGATTTCGGCCATGGAGCGCACCAGCAAAAAACGCGGCGCCGACGGCATCGACCTTTCTTTGCTAACGGATGGATTGATCGCCGAGCGCGAGCAAGGCATCACCATCGACGTGGCCTACCGTTACTTTGCCACACCGAAGCGCAAGTTCATCATCGCCGACACGCCGGGACACGAGCAATACACGCGCAACATGGTCACGGGTGCATCGACCGCTGATCTAGCCATCGTGCTGGTCGATGCCAAAAAAGGTGTCTCGATCCAATCGCGCCGCCACGCGCTGCTTGCGCATCTGTTGAGCATTCCCCATGTGGTTGTGGCGATCAACAAAATGGATTTGGTGAATTATTCCAAGAGTGCGTTTGAAGAAATTCGCGGCGAGTTCTCGGCGTTCTGCGCGCGGCTCGGCGTAAAAGACGTGCGCTTCGTGCCGCTGTCCGCCTTGCGCGGCGACATGGTCGTCGAGCGCGGCGGCAAACTCGGCTGGTACAACGGCCCGACGTTGTTGGATCTGCTCGAAACCGTGACCGTCGCGCGTGATCGTATCGGGCCGTTCCGCTTTCCCGTGCAGTTGATCGGCCGTCCCCATGCCTTGGAGTTGCAACATCTGCGCGGCTACATGGGTCGCATCGAGTCCGGCAGCGTTGCCGTCGGCGATCCGATTACTGTGTTGCCGTCAGGCTTGACGACCAGCGTGAAAGAAATCGTCACCTACGACGGCGCGCTTGAAGTGGCCCACGCGCCGCAATCGGTGATGTTGTTGTTGGAGGACGAGATCGACATCTCCCGCGGCGACATGATCGTGCATTCGCACCATCAGCCGCACGTGGACAAGGTCGTCAAGGCACAGCTTTGCTGGATGGACGCGGAGCCGTTGTCTTTGTCGCGCAAATACTTGGTCAAGCACACCACGCGCACCGCAAAAGCAATGATCACCGCTGTCGAACATAAAATCGACGTGAATAGTTTAGCGCCTGTCGATGCAAATGGTGTGTTGAATCTCAACGACATCGGTGCTGTGACGTTAAAGCTGCACCAGCCGCTGGCGTTTGATGCCTATCGCGACAATCGCGTCACGGGCAGTTTTATTGTCATCGACGAAACCACTAACCAAACCGTCGCCGCAGGGATGATTCAATGACCGGAAAAGTTTATTTGATTGGCGCGGGCCCGGGCGCACCCGATTTGCTCACCTTGCGCGCCGCCAAGTTGCTCGCACAAGCAGACATTGTTTTTTATGACGCGCTCGTGCACGCGGACATTGTCGCGCTGGCGGAGCGCGCCGACAAAATCGCCGTGGGCAAACGCTGCGGCAAAGCCTCCACTGCGCAGCGCTTCATCAACAAACGTTTGGTCGATGCTGCGCAAAAATATCAAGTCGTCGTACGTCTCAAAGGCGGCGATCCGATGATGTTCGGTCGCGCGCAAGAAGAAATCACCGCGCTGCAAGAAGCGGGCGTTGAGTTTTCCGTCGTGCCCGGCATTACCGCCGCGCTGGCGGCGAGCGCCGATTTGGGCGTTTCTCTCACGCGACGCGGCATCAGCCGTAGCGTCGCTTTCGTCACGCCGCGCGTCGGCCCCGGCGAAGCAGAAAATGAGTGGTTACAGGTGGCCGCAAGCGCGGACACGGCGGTGCTTTACATGGCAAGCCACGAAGCGCAGGAAATCTCCGCGCGCCTTATAGCGGCAGGCCGCGCGGCGAGCACGCCGGTCGCGGTCGTTGAAAATGCTTCCCTGCCCGAATCACGCCGCATCTACACAACGCTAGCCGAATTGCCCGCCATTGCGCAGCTGGGACTCACCGGCCCGGCGATTATTTTGATAGGCGACGTCTACCGCCAAAGCGCATTGGTTTCATCGGAAATCGATATGGCCGTCGCGCAGGCCATTGGCCAACGCTCCGCGGCCTAGCGCAGACCCTCAACATTCTCAATCACTAGTTCGGCAGAAAAAAAACATGGCAGCTTTAGCATCAGAACGCGTGATCGACGTCCATCATTGGAACGATACGCTGTTCAGTTTCAAAACCTCGCGCGACCAATCGTTGCGTTTCGAGAACGGACATTTCGTTATGGTAGGCCTCGAAGTTGACGGCAAACCGCTGACGCGCGCCTACAGCATCGCCAGCGCGAACTACGACGAGTATCTGGAATTTTTCAGCATCAAAGTGCAGCACGGACCGCTCACTTCACGGCTGCAACACTTAAAGGTCGGCGACGAAGTGCTCGTCAGCCGCAAGCCCACCGGCACCTTGACGCTACACGATCTGCTGCCGGGCACACATCTTTATATGCTGGCGACCGGCACCGGTCTCGCGCCGTTTCTCTCCATCATCAAAGACCCGGAAACCTACCAGCGCTTCAAAAAAATTATCTTAGTCCACGGCGTGCGCCAGGTCGACGAATTGGCCTATCGCGAAGTCATCACGGAAGAATTGCCCGCCAACGAATTCTTCGGCGAAGACGTGCGCCAAAAGTTGATCTACTACCCGACCGTCACTCGCGAAGAATTTCACAATCGCGGCCGCGTCACGGAATTAATCGAGAACGGTAAGCTGTGCCAAGACATCGGCTTGCCGCCCCTCGACCCCGCCGTCGACCGCGTCATGATATGCGGCAGCACCAGCATGTTGAAAGACACGTCGGCGTTGCTTGATTCGCGCGGCTTCAAAATCTCGCCGCATATCGGGGTGCCCGGAGACTACGTAATCGAACGCGCGTTCGTCGAGAAATAAAATGTAGGGTGGGTCAAGCGAAGCGGACCCACCGTTCCACACATTCCATCCCATCCGTAGTCAAAGACATTTCGAGTCGCCACGCCACTAGGCAATATCAATGCGGCTCCCAGGCCATGCCTTGCCACGAGGCAAGCTGGATGCGGCTCGTGGCACCATAACGCTGCGTGCGCATTGCGTACCCTACGCCCGTTCATATGTACGCTTGACTATACACATAATAATACATATATTAAGCTACGCGTTACAGCTACGACCTGGCGAAGAAAGCGTCTAATCTGAAGAAGCATGGACTTGATTTCGATGACGCTTGCCAGTTGATTGAAAGCGACGCAACGGTAACGTTTGAAGACCACCGATTCGACTATGGCGAGCCACGGTTCATCACCATCGGAGCATTGCAAGGTGTGATTATCGTTATCGTCACGATCGAAACTGAGGATGAAATCCGCATAATTTCCATGCGCAAGGCCACCAAACATGAGCAAACGATCTACTACCAAAACCTACGATGATTCCCCACCGATTAAGCAATCGGACATCGACAGCGGCAAACTCGTTCTGCGACAACGCAAACAGGGCAAGCTCGTCCCCAACAAGCAACGCATCAACATCTATTTGGATCAAGCGATCATCGCCTATTTCAAGGATAAAGCGGGCGAGCGAGGTTATCAGACGTTGATCAACGATTCATTGCGTGAGGCGATGCAGCGCAGCAGCATTGAGGCGACGATCCGGCAAACGATTAAGGAAGAACTACGTGGACGCAAGCGGGCGTTGAGTTAGCAAGCGTTGCCAGGTGGGCACAAACAACATGCCGATTGTGGCTAGCCTCGACGGCTGCACTTGAGGGCTGTTATGATTGTGCCATGTCCTGCGATGCACAGCGCATTATTGATCACAACAAACTGGCGTAGCTAGGGCGAGAGTAGGAAGTATTGCGCCAGCAAGTTTGTCTTGGCCCTGCAGGGGGTCGCCGAGTCTGGCCACCTGGCAAGTTGATACCAAGAAACGTAGAATCTAATTTCAAAACTTGGCTCGAGGGAGTAATGGGTCTTTCATCGATCGAAATATGTGCGGGCGCAGGCGGTCAGGCCCTAGGCTTAGAACAAGCAGGTTTTGATCACGTTAGCCTAGTGGAACTAGACACCGCAGCTTGCCAAACCCTTCGAAT
>JBDSJK010000342.1:0-4546 GCA_039917535.1 Burkholderiales bacterium | reverse complement strand
GCCGAATTCCGGCGTGTTGCTCTTGCCTAGGGTGATCGCGCCCGCTTGCTGCATGCGCTCTACGATTAATGCGCTGCGATTGGGCACGAAATCTTTAAAGATGGGTGAACCAAAAGTGGTGCGTATGCCCTTGGTTTCCGCCAAATCCTTGTGCACTAGCGGTAGACCGTGTAGCGCACCGATGACCTCGCCGCGCGCCTGACGTTCATCGGCTTGCTTCGCTTTAATCATCGCCTGCTCGGCGACTAAAGTTACGATGGCGTTTACTTGAGGATTGAGCCGCTCGATTTGCGTCAGATGGGCGCTGACGACGTCTTGCGCAGAGACATCACGAACGCGTATTCGCCGCGCCAGTTCCGTTGCCGATAGAAAACACAAATCGTTGCTTGCGGTCATTTATTTCTTTTTATTGTCGTCACTGCTGACAACATTGACCGCCGCATTGGCAACTTTGAAAGGCACTTTTGCGACTTCAAGGCCGATATCTATGGCGCTGCCCACGATCAATCCCAGGCAGCCTGACAGCGACAGGGATAGCATGAACATAATCACTACTCGTGACAGTTGCTTCATGACGCTCTCCTTTTTAACAATTAATTTCCGCTGAATCGTGCGGGTCGTCGTTCGATAAATGACTGTACGCCTTCCTTTGCGTCCGCGCTCTTCAACAGCGGCACCATGTCCGGCGCAAGCCGTTGAATCGCCACGCGGCTGCCTTCGCTGCGCGTAATGCGCGCGGCACGCAAGGTCGCCTGCACAGCCAGTGGCGCTTGGTCAGCGATCCGCTCCGCGATGCTGATTGCGCGATCAAGTTGCGTACCGGTGGGCACCACTTCTTGAACCAGCCCCAAGCGCTGCGCCTCTACGGCGCTAATTTCGTCGCCGGTTAGTAGATAACGCATGGTGTTGCCCCAACCGATTTCTTGATGCAATCTGACCGTCGCGCCACCAATGGCGTAGATGCCGCGCTTAACTTCGATTTGCGCGAATCGTGTGTTGTCGGCGGCAACGCGGATGTCCGATGCGAGCAATAGTTCCAGGCCGATGGTGAGGCACCAGCCTTGCGTTGCCATGACGATGGGCTTGCTGACTGTTTTGCTTTCATCCAACGCGAGTGGATCCATGCCGCCTTGCGCCGCCTCGATGAACTTGCCCTGCGCAAACTGCGCCGTCCATTGCGGCAGATCAATGCCGCCGGTGAAATGCTCGCCGTGGGCAAACAACACGCCGCAACGCAAGTTGTTATCCCGTTCCAATTCGCCGTAGGCCAGCGACAACGCGCGAAACAAATCGATATCAAAGGCGTTGCGTTTGCTGACGCGATTCAGTCCCATCAACAGCACATGGCCACGTCGTTCTACAGTTAGCTTAGTATCACTCATTTAGCTCTCAACATATTTTGCAAGGTAACAAATAACGCCGGATCGCCAAAGCCGCCGGCTTTAGTGACTAGCCGGATTAATCTTTTCCCGCGTTGAAATAATCCCAGCGCGATGCCGGGTAATAACTCACCGGCAAGATCCAGTGAATCCAATTTTAATTCGCGCAACAGCGCTTGCGCCGTATCGCCGCCGGTGACAACAATGGAACCGGCACTGACTTGATCGACCAGTTCGGCGCTCAGGGTGGCGAGTGCCTGCGCAACTACCGTTGAATCGGGTACCGCCCCACCTTTTTGCCGTACCGTTGCGATGTAGGCAGCGTGGTCTCCCGTTAGGGTTCGGCACTGGCCTAATGCTCGGTCCATGTTGAGCACACCAGACTGACTTTCGACGGCTATCACCGGCGCGCCCAGATCGGCGAGTTGTTCCAGTTGCGCCGCGCTTTGCGGCGTGCGGGAGCCGACGACGTATAACACCGGGCCGGGCTCGTCTTTTAGCTTGAGTTGCAACGGCGCGCCGTAGATGAACGAGGCGAGGGCGGCGCCAAGGCCAGATGCGCCAGCCAGGACGACTTCGTCGCGATAAGTCAACGCAAAGCGCGCGATCTGCAACAGGTCGTCGTCGGTTTCGCTATCAATGACATAGATATGAAATTCCGGACCGCCTGCGAGTTTGAGTTCCGCCGGTGACCCCACTTCGTGGACGACAACGCCGAGCTTGCCGCTGTAGGCCAGCGCAAGCGGCACGCGCAACGGCGGCGACAAAGCATCGCGAGCTATCGCTGTTTCCTGCAGCGGCACGTCATGTACGTAAACCTCGCCATTGCGCAGCACGCGACCCTGCCCAGGAAACGCCGGCGTGATCAGCAGATGCCTACGCCCGCTTGCTTCAAGCGTTGCAAGCGTCTCGGCGACAACATTTCCGCGCAAGGTGGAATCAATTTTCTTAAAAGGGATGCGATCTTCAAAACCGGCGATCGCTTGATGCACTCGCTGTATCGCGCGGATGGGATCTAGGTTACGGCTTTCCGTGCTTATAGCGACAATCTCCGGCGCAGTGCGCAGCGCTTCGGCGCCGGGTGAGTCCGTGAGCAACATGCGCGTCTGCGCGCCGCGTTTGGCGAATGGCGCAGCGGTGTCCATCGCGCCCGTCAGGTCGTCGGCGATGATGGCGATTTTGGGCGCGGCTGCCATATTTGTTTTAGGGAATCTCGGATTCAGTTCGAGTTCTAATCCCCAAACGGGGACAAGGCGAGATTAGGCGCGAACAAAAAATTTCGCCGCAGCATACGGGAAGTATGTAAGGAGATATTTTTTGTGAGTAACGACATATCGCGACGAAATCGGACTTAATCAGGGATTCCCGCCGCCATGCGCCGCGCGTAGCTTATTGCCGCATTCATATTGACGTAATCGGCCTTGCCTTGCCATGCGATATCAAAGGCGGTGCCGTGATCGACCGAGGTGCGCGAAATCGGTAAGCCCAGGGACACATTAACCGTGGTGTCGAACGCAATCAGTTTGGTCGGAATGTGGCCCTGATCGTGATACTGTGCAACCACTAAATCAAATTCGCCTCGCATCGCGCGATAGAAAACCGTATCGCCCGGCAACGGGCCTTTGACGTTGATCCCCTCCGCTTGCGCCAGCTTGATACCCGGCACGATCTGTTCGGACTCTTCATTACCAAACAAGCCGTTCTCGCCACAATGAGGATTAAGTCCCGAAACAGCGATGCGTGGGCTCTTGATACCCATGCGTTTGAAGTGCGCGTCGCCGGCGCGGATCGTTGCGAGCACGCGCTCGGACGTTGCGCGCTTCACCGCGCCGGCAAGGGATACATGGGTCGAAACGTGAATTGTCGATAATTTTTCAGAAGCCAGCAACATGAACGATGACTTCGCGCCGGTAAGGTGAGCGAGCAATTCCGTGTGGCCTTCGAAGTGATGGCCGCCCAAGTGCAGCGCCTCTTTGTTGAGCGGCGCGGTGACGATCACGGCGATTTCGTTTTTCAGCGCCGCTTCCACCGCGCGCGCAATAAAGCGATAGGCCGCGTCGCCGGAGGCCGCGCAGACTTTGCTGTCTTGCACGTGGCTGCGATCCACGTCGACGTTGAACACCGGCACAGTGCCGTCGCTGTAAGGCATCGCGGCGTCGCCAAATTTCAGTCCTGTGCCGACCAGGGCGTTGGCGCGTTGCAAGAAGTGAGGATCGCCCACCACGGCAGTACGGGAACGCTCCGCAGTTGGCAAGTCTCTCAGTGCTTTACAAATGATCTCCGCGCCGATTCCCGACGGGTCGCCCATGGTAATGCCGATTAGTGGCAGCATCGCGTTAGACTCCGCTCGCCAGCCAACCACCGTCAATCACGATATCCGTGCCGGTGATGTAGCTTGCATCGGGCGAGCACAAATAGAGCGCGAGTTTGCCGATCTCCTCGGGTTCGCCCCAACGGCGCATGGGCGTCGCGTCCATGAAAATCGAGTTGCGTGCGGGATCGTGGCGCAGCGCAGCGGTCATGTCGGTGGAGAAGGCGCCGGGGCTGATACCGACGACGCTAATATTGTCGTGCGCAAGTTCCAGCGCAAGCGCTTTGGTCATCGCGAGCAATCCCGCTTTGCTGGCGTTGTAGGCGACGCGATCCGCAGTCGAGACGTGCGCCATGACGGAACAGATATTGATAATGCGCCCATACCCTTGGCCCTTCATGTGTGGTAGCAACGCCTTAGAAAAATAAAATGCGCCGGACAGATTGATGCCGATCACCCGATTCCATTCGTCGACCGATAGCTCGCTGGTGGTTTTGCGAATCACGATGCCGGCGGCGTTGATGAGAATATGCGTCTTGCCGAAACGATCGACGATTTCTTTTGTACAGGCCTCAACCTGCTTAGCATCGCTCACATCGCAAATAAAACTTTGCGCTTCGATACCTTTGGCTTTTGCTTCGTTCACCGCATCGGTCGAGGGTTCATTGTCGACCAAGGCCAGTTTCGCGCCTGCTTCACCCAAGGCCATCGCCATCGCTTTGCCGAGGCCGCGCCGTCCGCCGGTTACGACCGCTGCGCGGCCTGCTAAAAATTTATTCGTCATCAAGTTACTCCTCCGGTAAGTTTTTAATGCCATGCCTGGGAAGTCCATCCGATGCGGCTGTCAGGCATGCCT
>JBDSJK010000341.1:0-3572 GCA_039917535.1 Burkholderiales bacterium | reverse complement strand
ACGAAAGTTCTACATCAGGGGATAAGGTCTTATATTCGGTTGATGTTCCAGCTACAACTGACGCCGATGCAGTCTACCGAATACTTGAAGAAGGAGAGAGTTACGATATTTGGGAGTTCCAGGAAGGGCATTGCGGCCATCCCCTAAAAAACGAATGAGATTTTGCGTTAGGGTTTATCGCCTGTGATAATCTAGGTAAGGGTTCGTGGGTTGGAAAAGTGAATCGCCTTCCAACGATTGTTGATAAACATGACCGTATCCCACGGAATCCTGGTGAGAAACCACCGTAAATTACTGTGAAGGTGACAATGGGATGGAATGAGGTGAGTTCCGGTCTCTTGTCCCCGGTTGGGGGGAGTTGATCACAATGCAGCTGGAGAACAGCCCAACGAATTGCCGGAGAGGCAAGCGTAGTGCGGCGTTGCAGGCATATGCTCACCGTGAAGGTGACAATGCGCCAGGGGCAAAGCGGGTGGGGCTTGTGGCGGGGTCAATAATTTGAGTCGCGATCAAGAATCGCACTCGGTGGGGGCAGCGACGCATGATGTTTTCACGGCCATGTGTTGGGCTTCACTGCGTTCAGCGCCAACCTACGACGTGCCCACGCTACGCTCGTTGGACCTTACCGCCGGAGGACGTCGATTATCCGTCGCGGTGGAAGGTGATCAAGATCGCCTTCGCCCAAGCCACCCCGAAAACGGAACGGCTGTCGGCGGTGCGCTCGGCGAAAGGAGAACGAGGCCTATGGCAACGCCGCTATTGAGAACACACGATTCGTGACGACCAATACCGCGCTCGCCATATCGACTATGTGCATTTCAATCCGGTGAAACACGATTATGTCGCGCGGGTGTGCGATTGGCCGTATTCGTCGTTTCATCGTTTTGCAGAGGCGGGGGAGTACCCGCTGGATTGGGCGGGAGATGAGACTTCGCAATGGCGGGCGGGGGAGCGAAATTGAATGCTTGCATACGGCGGAAGGCGCTTGCGCTTTTGCGCCCTTGAACTGAAACTTCTTTCTGTTTTGGCCCGCAACGGCTTCGACTTTCGCTGCAAGTTTGGCTTTGGAAAGTTTCGTGAAAATCAGATGTGTTGAATGTTGGGCATTGTCACCTTTACGGTGGCTTCGTGTCTCAGCCAAATCTACATGAGCTAAGACCAGCGCCCCGCTTGCCTCGCGGCAAGGCATGGCCTGAGAGGCCCGCCAGGATTGGCTCGTGGCGCGGGTGTGTTTACATCACTGCGCAGCGTAGCCTCTGAAATAGGCTTGCAATTTGTCAGGAATATCCAACTGAAAGCCTAGAATTGCAGCCGACAGTGATTTTCCGTAATTGTCCAAACATAAACTACGAGACACACCGCCACCCAACGCGCCTTCGGCGACAAAGTTGAGCGCGGCCAATCCGTCGACCTCATAGCGCGTGACATTGCCTTTCACTACGCCAGCGTAAAACGCTTTGAATCGCTCGGCCGTGAGCTGTGCCTTTATTGACGGATAAAGCGCCGGGTGGTAGGCGATCACGGAAATATTCGACGTATTGCCCTTGTCGCCTGAGCGGGTGTGGGCGACATGTTGCAGCATCACGTTCATAATTTAACTTTCGTAATAAGTGATAGTCGGCGTGATTTTTTCGCGCGGCACCAAGGCTGACCACACGCCGATAATTTCGCGGGTGCGTTCCTGATGGGGCACGCGTTTGCCCGTCATGCCGACGCCGGACACCGCCATGCCGTCCACTTCGCGGCCGACTTTGTTGGCTTCTTCGCGGGTCCGGGTGCGCGCCGCCACGCGCACGGCGATCTCGTAAGGCTCAGGTTGATTGGCTGGCGACATGGCGCCGTGTATGGCGTTGAGGCCCAGGAAATCAATGCGAATTTCTTCGGCCTTAAGATCGACAATTTTGAAGCGCTCTTCTAAGATGCGCTTCGCCAATTGTGCGCGCCGCAGCGCGCCGGGTCCCGCGTAGAAAAACATATCCTCGCCGATAAATCCTTCGATACAGCCGATGGAAACCTTCAGCGTCGGCGTGCGCGGCTTACCGGATAAGTGGGTCACACGCACACGATTGAGTCCAATTTCTTCAAGTTGCGCGGTGGTGAAATCCACCACGACATCCGGTGTGATGTAATTTGCCGGATCGTGGACTTCGTAAAGCAATTGTTCCTTGATGGTCATGAGATTGACCGCGCCGCCGCTGCCCGACACCTTGGTGATCACCGCGCTGCCGTCTTCTTCCACTTCGGCGATGGGAAAAGCAAGATTCCACGGTTCCGGCACGTCTTTAAATCCGGGGTCGCTAAAATACCCGCCCGTCACCTGCGCGCCGCATTCCAACAAATGGCCGATGCCGTTGCCGCGACCCAAGCGCGTGTGATCGAGCGCGTCCCAACCGAACTCGTACATCATCGGCGCCATGAAAATTGAGGGATCCGCCACTCGACCGGTGACGACGATATGGGCACCTTGTTTAAGCGCGGCGACGATGGGTTCTGCGCCCAAATACACTTCGGCGGAGACGATGTCGGTTCCTAAACTCGCAGTGGGCTTGCCGGTTTCCAATATCGTGTCGGTGAGTTCAAGCACACGATCGGTGATCATGCCGCCCGATACGGCGGCGACTTTGATGCCTTTGGCGCCAAATTCGCGCAGCCAGTGGACGATGCGCTCCGCCGCGCCGTTGGGATTGATCCAGCCCTGGTTGCTGATGATCTTGGTGCCGCGCTTGAGGCAGCCCGGCAAGACGGCGCGCATGCGATCGTCGAGATAAGTATCGAAGCCGAGGAAAGCCGGGTCGCGCCGCGCGCGTACCTGCGCGGCAGACACGGTCGCTTCTGCCATGGTCTCGAAACACAGGTAGTCTAGGTCGCCTTGTTCGGCGTTGAGCCGCGCAGGTTCGATGCGGTCCCCCCACCAAGCGGAGCCCGCGCCGATGCGAATTATTTTGCTCATGAATCTCCGTCTAAATGGATACAAAAATATTGAAAACGATTGTCACACATCGGGGCTGATTCGTCGAATAAGATTGCGGTTTGACACACAGGCAACGGCAAGAGAGAATCCACTACTAATAGCGCGTTCCGCGTAAATAATAATTTCGAGGAAATCCCATGTGTAACCAAAAATGGTTTTGGCGAGCAATCTTGCTAAGTTTTAGTTTGGTCGCGAGCACAAGTTGGGCACAGTCGACTGTCAAGATCGGCTGGTTGTCATCCCTCACGGGCCCCTTGTCATCCGCCGCGATCGCCGAGAACCAGGGTGTGCAATTCGCCGTGGACGAAATCAACGCTGCCGGTGGTATCGGCAGCAAAAAGATCGAACTCATCACCCGCGACACGGCAAGCGATCCCACCAAAGCGGTTAATTTTGCCCAGCAACTCGCCTTCAGCGACAAAGTGAATGTCATCATCGGCCCGGTGAATTCCGGCGAGTCCCTTGCGACCGTCGGCATCATCGCCAAGGCCGGTATTCCGAACCTGATCATCGGTACCGTTGATGAGCTCACCGATGCAAAAAAATATCCCCGTGCGTTTCGCCTGATCAACACCAATCGCCAGTGGATCGAAGCCGCCAA
>JBDSJK010000340.1:0-16700 GCA_039917535.1 Burkholderiales bacterium | reverse complement strand
TCAAAAGCAGTTCCTTTTTGAATTATTGTTGCACAATTATACCCATAGTCGATCTTTACATAATAATGAAGAGCATAGTAAAACCCGCGGGATTTTCGCCCACCCCATGACTTCGACTACGGGAAAGGCGAGAACTCGCACCTCCTGACACGCCGTAACTTTTTACTCTGTTGCGATATTTTATCCCTGCATTGCTGCAATACAATGAGCCGGAAGCCACGCACTCGTGTCCTCAAATGTCTAGACGTTGCACCAAACAGCCCGCACAGCAATGGTGCTGATCTGCAAATGAACGCTCTGTTCTGGGGCGCACCCGCACCGCGCTCAGTTCGCTGATACGATCTTAATACATTGATCTTATTAGTTATATTTAAGTTTATCTGGGTTGGCATAGTTCATGCTCTGTGATTCTTAGAGAGGCGAGGTGTGAACGCCACCGCGTCTTAAGGAAAGCTAGGGTTCCGGCTTATTACAAGCGCCTGGTCCGAGAGCAGTCCGGTTCCATCGACGATGGAATTTCACGGAGGGATAAAAGCCCGGGAGGTCGCGATCAGTTTGCAACTGGCGTCCTCTCCAATGGCAAAAACCCGAAAAGGAATCTCTATGTCACTCAAGCAAACTGTCTGCGGCGCGATCGCCGGCTTCACACTCTCCCTACTTACCACGGCGCCGGCACTGGCAGAGGTTAAAATCGGTCTGAGCGATTGGCCCGGCTGGGTTGCATGGTATGTCGCCGAGCAAAAAGGCTACTTCAAAAAACACCATGCGGACGTCAAGCTGATCTGGTTCGCCAACTACACGGATTCCATAACGGCTCTATCAGCTGGCCAGGTGGACGCCAATTGCCAAACCTGGAGCGACACCTTTGCGCCGCTTGCAAAAGGCATTCCCCTAAAAGTAATTCTGGTGAACGATAACTCTGCAGGGAACGATGCATTGATGGTCAGCACCAAGATCAATAGTTTCGCTGATCTTAAGGGAAAAACCGTCGCCCTCGAGGAATTCAGCGTCTCGCATTTTGTCTTGGTAACGGCGTTGGCGAAAAACGGCATGAGCTTGGCCGACGTCAAGGTCACCAATCTCTCCGCTGGCGATGCCGCTGCCGCATTCTTGGCAGGTCGTGTCGACGCTGCCGTGGTGTGGAATCCGTGGGTGAATCAGATTCAAGTGAGTGGCAAAGGCAAAGCATTATTCACCTCGAAAGATATGCCCGGCCTGATTCCCGACCTTCTCGTCGCTCAGGAAAAATCAATCAAGGAAAAGCGCAAAGATTTCCTCGGCATGATCCGCGCATGGTACGACACGGTGGCATTTATTCAAGCCAAACCCGACGAAGCCGCGCAAATCATGAGCAAAGTCGTCGGGATGAAACCGGAAGAATACAAAGTGTTCTTGCCGGGGACAAAATTCTTCGCGGAGAAAAGTGGAGTCGCGGCCCTAGACGAGAAAAGCAACAGCTCCCTTTTGGCTGTGGCGCCTAGCATCGCGAAATTTCTACTAGACAACAAACTGATGGAGGGTACCCCGGAGATCGCAAAGGGCATCGATGCGTCCCTCGTCCGGGAAGTTGCAAAGCGCTAACCGGTAGTATCGTCGCGATGATCCCCACCAAGCCCACCCTAGCCAAGTCTGAGGTCAAGGGCTCGGTAAGACAAATGAGCGTATGGCGGATCCGCGGCGGCCTGAGTCGTGGGCAATATTGGACGTTTGCCATCGCCGGTTTGCTATTACCCGTGCTGACTTGGTGGCTCGCAAGCAGCACTGGTTGGGTAGACAAAGTTTTCTTGCCGAGTCCGAAGGACGTCACCGTTCGCATTTGGACCTGGCTGCAAAACGATCATCTACTGAACGATATTTGGATCAGCACCTATCGCGTAACTGCAGGCTGGTTGTTGTCGGCCTTGATCGCCTTGCCGCTGGGGTTGCTAATTGGCACCTATAGACCCATTCAAGCCTGGTTCGAACCCCTGATGGATTTTATCCGCTATATGCCGGCCGTGGCATTCATTCCTTTGGTGATGATATGGGTGGGTATCGACGAGAGTTCGAAGATCGCCATCATATTCATCGGAACCTTTTTCCAGATGGTCCTCATGATGGCCGAAGACGTGCGCCGCGTTCCGATGCAACAGATCGAAGCAGCTCAAACCATGGGCGCGAACCGTAGCGAGATATTGTCGCTAGTCGTCCTTCAATCTGCCAAACCTGCCTTACTAGACACATTGCGGGTGACGATGGGCTGGGCCTGGACTTATCTGGTGGTAGCGGAGCTGGTCGCAGCGAATTCTGGCCTGGGTTACGCGATTCTCAAAGCTCAACGATTTTTACAGACCGACAAAATCTTCGCCGGTATCTTACTCATCGGGGCCATTGGGCTGGCTATGGATCAAGGGTTTCGCTGGCTGCATCGACGTTCATTTCCTTGGCTCTATTCGAGGTAGTAATGGCTAAAACGATCACCCTTTCCCGGCTTGGCAAGATCTTCGTTACCAAGGAAGGAACGACGGTCGCGTTGCAAAACATCGAGCTCGCGGTCGAAATGGGGCAGTTCGTCACACTGGTAGGCGCGTCAGGTTGCGGCAAGTCGACGCTCTTGCGCATCATCGCAGGCCTGGAGCAACAGACCACAGGCCAGGTATTAATCGCGGGAGAGGAAATTAACCGACCCGGCGTGGATCGCGCGGTGGTGTTTCAGCATTACAGTTTATACCCTTGGTTGACGGTGATGCAGAACATCAAATTCTCGCGCCGCCTCTTTACCCATCGAAACGAGAGTACTTCCGCCGATGTAGAAGCCGCATCGGGCCGCGCCGATGCTCTGCTCGCCGTGATGGGATTGGCCCACGTGGCGGACGCCTATCCTAACCAATTGTCCGGCGGGATGCAGCAACGGGTCGCGATCGCGCGCGCACTCATGCCGCGACCGCAGATTCTGTTGATGGATGAACCGTTCGGCGCGCTGGATGCACAAACCCGGGACGTGATGCATGACTTGATCCGCTATTTGCGTGCGATTGAAAACACCACCATCGTGTTCGTCACCCATGACGTCGAGGAAGCGATTTACCTGGGCAATCGCGTCGTCGTGCTAGCGCCGCGGCCAGGACGGATCGATAGCGTGCACCCCGTGCCGCTGACCGAAGAACGCACCCAGGACATGAAACTTGTGCCGGAATTCATCACCATGAAGCGCACGATACTGGAGCGCATACGCGAAACCTCCGGCATGAAAACCGACTACGAGATGCTGCGCAAACTCACCCAACGCGCGGCAATAATAGCCTAAGGAAAAGGAACGTCGCGATGACTGCAAATTTACCGACTATCCCCGCCGATGTATTGCTGTGGACGGATTTGCTGCCCGGCGGTGCCCATTGGTCTGGCATCGTTCGCTATGGTACCACGCTACGATTTACCGATCTTACGGGCGGCGCCAATTGCTCTGCAATCTTTTTCAACCAAGAGGAAAAGCTCGAACGCTACAACATGGCCGATACCTTGAAGGCGCAACATACGGCCCATTTAACCCAAGGCCACGTGTGCTACTCCGACATGGGACGCATTTTGTGTTCCATCACCGGCGATACCTTAGGCTGGCATGATCCGCTGTGCGGGCCTTCGAACGCCTACGATATATGCGAGAAATACGGCGAGCGCCGTTACCAAGAAGCGCGCAATGAGATGTACCGCAATGGCCGCGACGGCCTGCTCATCGAGTTGGCGAAATGGGGATTAGGCACGCGGGATTTGGTTGCAACGGTGAATTTCTTCAGCAAAGTCTGGGTGGATGGCGACGGTGGTTTCCACTATGAATCGCAGCACTCTCCAGCCGGCGCGATGGTGGATTTGCGCTTCGAGATGAATTGCTTAGTCGCGCTAACCGCTGCACCTCATCCTCTCACCGACGCGCCCGAGTATCAACCTGGCGCCGTTGGGATCACGGCATGGCGTTCGGGTCCGGCACAGGCTGATGATCCCTGTCGCGTTAGTTGTGCAGAGAATGGGCGAGGATTTCAAAATACTGAGCGGTATTTTCGTGGGGTGGCGCCATGAATGACCAGCTAACGGAAAGCCTCCTCGACCCCCGGCTAGCCGCCTACGATTTGACGTTACCGGCTGGCGAAGGCTGGTTGCACGAAATCAAGCGCGGCCAGATATTCCGTATCCATGACCTCGAAGGCAATCAATCGGTAGATACGATGTTTTATAGTGCCACAGATCCTGGTCGGCGCTACAGCGCCCAGGATACGATCCGCAGACAGCGCCGGCTTTACCTCAGCACCGGCAGCCGGCTGTTATCGAGTGAGGGTGAAGTCATGCTCACCATCGTTGCCGATACCTGCGGCCGCCACGACACATTGGGTGGAGCCTGCGCGGCGGAGAGCAACAGCGTTCGCTATGCGTTGGAAAAAAAGTACATGCATAGTTGCCGCGACACGTTTTTACATACCGCAACCCATGGTCACAAACACGTTGGCAAGCGCGATATCGCCAGCAACATCAATTTCTTCATGAATGTGCCTGTTACGCCCGCCGGAAAACTGACATTTGCCGACGGTGTGTCGGCGCCGGGCAAGTATGTTGAATTGCGCGCCGAGATGGACGTGATCTGCCTGATATCCAATTGCCCGCAGCTTAACAATCCGTGCAATGCCTACCACCCGACTCCTGTTCAATTGTTGATTTGGGATCGCGAATAAAAAAACCACTTCGGCTCGGTGGGACGGCCCGCTGATCAGCCCTCGTAATCGTGCGGGACGACCCGCCGTAAACAAGGTGTCTTAGTCTAGTATGTTCACGAAAATCCTCATTGCCAACCGCGGTGTCATCGCCTGTCGCATTATCCGCACGTTGAGGCGGATGGGCATTGCTTCCATCGCTGTGTATTCCGACGCCGATCGACATTCCCGCCATGTGGCTGAAGCCGACGAAGCCGTTCGAATCGGTACCGCTCCCGCAGCCGAAAGCTACCTGCGCATCGAGGTCATTCTGCAAGCTGCCCGCGACAGTGGCGCCCACGCGATTCATCCCGGCTACGGTTTCCTTTCGGAAAACGCGGAATTCGCTGAGGCCTGTGCCGAAGCGGGATTGGTCTTCATCGGTCCGACGCCAGCGCAAATGCGCGCGTTCGGGTTGAAGCACGCGGCCCGTGCGCTCGCTACGGCAAACGATGTGCCGTTGCTGCCCGGTTCAGGGCTGCTCACAGACCTGGATCACGCCGCCCGCGAAGCCGATCATATCGGCTATCCCATCATGCTGAAAAGCACCGCCGGTGGGGGTGGTATCGGTATGCAATTGGTGTGGCGTGACGCGGAACTTCGAGCGGCGTTTCAATCGGTGGAGCGACTTGCCAAGAGCGCCTTTAAGTCCGATGGGCTTTTCCTGGAAAAATACGTCGAGACGGCGCGCCACATCGAAGTACAACTGTTTGGTGATGGCCGCGGTAACGTAGTGAGTTTGGGCGAGCGGGACTGTTCTGTACAGCGACGCAACCAGAAAGTGATCGAGGAGGCACCAGCACCGCGCCTCAGCAACGCGCAGCGGCAGCAGCTAGCCGACACGGCAGTCAGATTGGGCGAAGCCATCGGCTATCAATCCGCGGGCACCGTGGAGTTCGTTTTGGATGCGAAAAGCGGCGAATTTTACTTTTTGGAAGTTAATACACGACTGCAAGTAGAGCATGGCGTGACCGAGGAAGTCACGGGCATCGATTTGGTTGAATGGATGGTGCGCCAAGCCGCTGGGGAACTCGATCTCTCGGATTACATCGCACAGGTGACCGGCCATTCCATCCAAGCTCGCGTGTACGCGGAAGATCCCGGTAAAAATTTTCAGCCCTGTAGCGGCTTATTGACGGAGGTGGCGTTTCCCAGCACGATCCGCGTCGAAACTTGGATAGAAAACGGCAGCGAAGTATCACCTTACTACGACCCGATGTTGGGAAAGCTAATCGTCAAAGCGGATAACCGCGAGCAGGCAATCAGAAAGATGGGCGAGGCACTCGAGGTGACACAGCTCGCCGGTATCGAAACCAATGTCCCCTATTTACGCCAGATCGTAGGCGACAGCATTTTTAACGAGGGCAAGCAAACCACCCGTTATCTGTCGCAGCTTCAATATCTGGCGCGCAGCGTCGAGGTGCTCGAGCCCGGCATTCAAACCACGGTGCAGGATTATCCGGGGCGCATCGGCTATTGGCACGTGGGCATGCCGCCTTCGGGGCCCATGGATGCCCTGGCGATGCGCTTGGCGAATCGTTTAGTCGGCAACGGCGACGGCGCAGCGGCGCTAGAAATGACGTTGTCCGGTGCGACACTGAAGTTTAACAGTGACGCGATAGTCGCCATCGCGGGCGCACCATTTCGCGTCGAACTCAATGGCAACGCTATTCCCCTGTGGCGCGCCTTTGCGGTGAGTGTTGGCGATAGACTGAAAATCGCCGCAGCGAGCGGGCCGGGCGCGCGCTGTTACCTCGCCATCGCGGGCGCGATTGAAGTGCCGGACTATCTAGGCAGCAAAGCGACTTTCACCCTAGGACAAATGGGTGGCCACGGCGGCCGAACCTTGCGTGTCGGTGACGTGCTACATATCGGTGCGGCGCGAAAGTCAGTGAACGAATTGCCGACTATCGCCCCCCAGGCGATCCCACAATACCATGCCGCTTGGACCATAGGCGTGCTGTATGGTCCCCACGGCGCACCGGATTTTTTCACCGTTGCGGACATCGAAACATTCTTTGCAACAGACTGGGAAGTGCATTACAACTCCAGCCGAACCGGTGTGCGTCTCATCGGGCCGAAACCCCAGTGGGCACGGCCTGACGGCGGCGAAGCAGGATTGCATCCTTCCAACATCCACGACAATGCCTATGCCATCGGCGCCATCGATTTCACCGGGGATATGCCGGTGATACTGGGCCCTGACGGGCCTAGTCTGGGAGGATTTGTTTGCCCCGCTGTTATCGTACAAGCAGAGCTTTGGAAGGTAGGTCAGCTCAAGCCAGGGGATACGGTTCGGTTTCAAAAGCTAACGCTGCAACAAGCTAAGAATCTTGCCGACGATCAGCGGCACTTGGTCACTAATCTCGCGTTGGCGACGCAACGACCGAAAGTGGAAGGTGTACGGAATCCCACTTACGAGACCGTGATCGAACGCATAGAAGAAAATCGGGACAAGATCGGCGTGGCCTATCGCATCGCTGGCGATGACTATCTCCTGATCGAATACGGACAGTTGGTGCTAGATCTCAATTTACGCTTTCGCGTTCATGCCTTGATGGAAGCGTTACAAGCCCAGCAGATTCACGGTATTATCGACCTCACTCCCGGCATTCGGTCTCTGCAAGTTCACTACGACAGCTCTCGATTGTCGTTGACGACGTTGATGGAATTTCTGTTGAGCACCGAAGCCAAGCTTCCAGCCATTGAGGATATTGAGGTGCCAACTCGCATTGTTCATCTGCCACTGGCTTGGAACGATAGCCAAACGCAACTGGCGATCCAGAAGTATGCGCAATCGGTGCGCAAAGATGCGCCGTGGTGTCCGAGCAATATCGAGTTCATCCGCCGCATCAATGGCCTCGACGATGTCGATACGGTCAAGCGCATTGTCTTCGATGCATCTTATTTGGTGTTGGGTCTGGGCGATGTGTACTTGGGCGCGCCGGTTGCGACGCCGATGGATCCACGCCATCGCTTAGTCACGACCAAATACAACCCCGCGCGGACGTGGACGCCGGAAAACGCGGTCGGCATTGGCGGTGCGTATTTGTGTGTATATGGCATGGAAGGCCCGGGCGGCTACCAATTCGTTGGTCGTACCGTGCAAATGTGGAATCGCTATCGCCAGACCGCCGATTTTCGCGAAGGTAAACACTGGCTGCTGCGTTTCTTCGACCAGATTCGTTTTTTCCCGGTGAGTGAAGATGTTCTATTAGATATGCGGCAGGACTTTCTCCACGGCAAGTTCAACATCGAGATCGAACAACAAACCTTCAGCTTACGCGCGTACAACGCTTTTCTTGCGGCGAATGGCGCCGGCATAGCGCGCTTCAAAGCTCGACAGCAAGCCGCATTCAATGCCGAGCGGGAACGTTGGCAGGCCAGTGGCCAGTCTGAGTTTGTAGTTGACGGCGCCGGTGATGTGGCCCTTGCCAACAAGCTTGATCTTGCGCCCGGTTCATGCGTTGCGGCGAGCCCCGTGGCGGGCAGTGTGTGGAAAGTGTTGGTAAAACCCGGCGATCAAGTGAAAGCAGGGACACCGCTGGTGATTGTCGAATCCATGAAAATGGAAATCAACGTCACGGCATCGGAAACGGGCACGGTGCAACAGTTGCTGTGCAGCGAAGGCTCACCCGTAGCATCGGGGCAGAATCTTATCGTGATAGATACTTTTGTCGAGCAACCGGCATGAATGAATTGAATCTACAAATACCCGATCTGCAGACGCTTTATCGCCGCGGCGCGATCACACCAACCCAAGTGGTTGAACTGATTTTGATGCGCTGCAGCGCGTTTGCCGAACACAATATTTGGATTACGCTCCTGGATCAGGATCGGTTGCTCGAGATCGCGCGAGCCGTCGAGGCCCGTGCTATGAAATCCCAGCCCCTGTATGGAGTGCCGTTTGCAATTAAAGACAACATTGATCTCGCCGACGTTCTGACCACGGCGGCGTGCCCAGATTTCGCCTATACGCCGAGTCGCTCGGCCACAGTGGTGGAACGACTGATGGCCGCTGGCGCCATCCCCATAGGCAAGACCAACTTAGATCAATTCGCAACGGGTCTAGTCGGCACCCGCTCGCCCTACGGCCCCTGCCGCAACGCATTCGACCCGAGCTACATCTCCGGCGGATCGAGCGCCGGCTCGGCGGTTGCGGTGGCGTTGGGTCTTGCCAGTTTTTCCCTCGGGACGGATACGGCCGGATCGGGAAGAGTCCCGGCGGCGTTCAATAATCTCATCGGGCTCAAACCGACCCGTGGAACACTTTCGGCGCGCGGTGTGGTGCCGGCGTGCCGGACGTTGGACAGCCTATCCATCTTCGCGCTCACGTCGGACGATGCCGGTGCAGTTCTTAGCGTCGCTCAAGGCTTCGATGCGGAAGATGCCTATTCACGCGATACGGTGAATGGCGGCCAAGAAAATTTCAACTCTCGGTTTTGTTTCGGTATCCCTGTGAACGGCCAACTGGAATTCTTTGGCAACGATGATGCAAAAGCGCTATTTGACCGCAGTGTGCAGCGACTCATTGCCATGGGTGGCGAAGCCGTGAGGATCGATTTCGCGGATTTTCTAGAAACGGCCCGATTGCTCTACGGCGGCCCCTGGGTCGCCGAGCGCTATCAAGCCATTCGCCCGTTCATTGAGCGCCAGCCTGGTTCACTGCACGACATTACCCGAACCATCACTCTAGCCGCGCAAAGCTACACCGCCGCTGATACATTCGCCGCGCTTTACCGCTTGCAGGAACTCAAACGACGCACGGCTGGTATCTGGAAACATATCGATGTGCTCGTTACACCGACGGCGGGAACGATCTACACCATCGCCGACGTGCTGAATGATCCGATCAAGCTTAATTCCAACCTTGGCTACTACACCAATTTCATGAACCTGCTGGACCTCTGTGGCGTTGCGGTACCAGCGGGTTTTCTCGGTAACGGTTTGCCGTTCGGCGTGACCTTCGGCGCACCCGCATTCAGCGATCGCCCGTTGCTCGATTTGGCGCGGCGCTGGCAAGCGGTATTTCCTTTGCGTCTCGGCGCGACGACGAGCGGGACAGACCCCACGACGCTTCCCGACGCAGAGCCCGGCTTCCTTCGCGTCGCCGTTTGTGGCGCCCATATGTTGGGCCTGCCTCTCAATAACCAGCTTACGGATCGTGGTGGACGTCTTATTACTTCAACGCGCAGTGCGCCTAAGTATCGGCTCTACGCATTACCCGGCGCAGGTGTCCGCCGGCCGGGAATGGTGAAGCGCGAACCGGGCGGCGCAATCGAACTCGAAGTATGGGCAATACCGGCGGCGGCATTCGGTACCTTTGTCGCAGGCATCCCGGCACCGTTGGGAATTGGAATGATCGAATTGGATTCCGGCGCCACAGTACAAGGTTTTGTCTGCGAGAGCTACGCAGTAGACGACGCCGAAGACATTACGGACTTCGGCGGCTGGCGTCGCTACATCGGGGAGCGTATTTCCTGACCATCGCGATTAGCCATGCTTAATCGCGATGGTTTTTACCGTAGTGAAACCATACAGCGCCTCGAAGCCTTTTTCGCGTCCGTGTCCGGAATGTTTCGTTCCACCAAATGGCAATTCGATGCCGCCGCCCGCGCCGTAGTTGTTGATAAACACTTGACCGCTGCGTATCGCTCGCGCGGTGCGCATTTGCCTCCCGCCGTCGTTGGTCCACACACCGCAGGTTAGTCCGTACAAGGTGCCATTGGCGATGCGGATGGCATCGGCTTCGTCCTTGAACGGCATTGCAATCATCACCGGACCGAAGATTTCATCTTGTGCGAGCGTATGTTTTTCCGGTACGTCGCGGATCAGGTGCGGCTGGACATAATATCCGCCCTTCGGCGCATCGGGAGAAATCACCCCCTTGCCTGCTGTCTTCAGACCGTCATCGCTGGCGCGCTTTACAAAACCAATCACTCGCTCCATTTGCCCTTTGCGAATTAACGGTCCGCAATCCAAATCCTGTTGCGATGAGCCGACTCGCAACGCGTCAAGGCACTTACCCAATTTCTCCATGACCTCTTCGTAACGACTGGCTTCCACCAACAGACGGCTACCCGCGGAGCAAGTCTGTCCGGCGTTTTGGATGATGCTGTTGGCAATCACTGGCAAGGCCTGATCCAAATCCGCATCGGCGAATACCACGTGGGGTGACTTGCCGCCGAGTTCCATGATGCAGCCGACGTGATTCTGAGCCGCCGCTTGAGCGATGCGCGTGCCGGTTTGGGTGGAACCTGTGAAAGAAATATGGTCGATACCCGGATGGCCCGACAGCGCCGCACCGGCTTCGTGGCCAAAGCCCGGCACCACATTGATAGTGCCAGCGGGAAAGCCCACTTCGGCCATCAATTCCACCAGGCGCAAGTGCGACAAACAGGCGTCCTCCGCCGGTTTCAGCACGGTTGCGTTACCTGCGGCAAGCGCGCCGCCGAGTGAACGGCCAAACATTTGCGCGGGGTAGTTCCACGGAATGACATGGCCCGTTACGCCGTAGGGCTCGCGCAACATCATCACCGTATAGCCATCCAGAAACGGAATCGTCGTGCCGTGCAATTTATCGCACGCGCCGGCATAAAACTCAAAATAGCGCGCCGTCGCCGTGATGTCGGCGCGAGCTTGTTTCATCGGCTTGCCGGTGTCACGGGCTTCGATTTGTGCCAGTTCTTCGTGATGATCGGAAATGCTGATGCTAAATTTCTGTAGCAAGCGACCGCGCTCAAAGGCTGGCATTTTCCCCCACGGACCCTCGAAGGCCGCGCGCGCGGCGGAGACCGCGCGATCCACATCGGTTGCGGTGCCGCGGGCAATATGGGTAAACACCTCACCCGTACTTGGATCAACAACGGGTATTGTTTCCCGTGACGCCGGTTCTTCCCAACGGTTATTGATAAATATTTTTCCGACACTCATGCTACTTCTCCTGATTCAAATTTTCGCTAGTTACCTTGGGTGCAATCGCACGCCGGTTATTGTCCGTGCAAACGCAGTGATCGTTCCCACGGGAACCTATGTAATAACCGTCTGCGTGCCCTTGCGCAATGCACGTCTGAGCGCATTCCCGCCCCCTCACGTCCGCGGAAGAAACATTGCCAGCAAGCCGAGCGGGATCAGCGGCACGATTACTTGCTTGAATAAACGCGATTCGGCCATCCACAGCCACAACGCACCACGGTCTTCCCGTGATCTCATGGCAGTGGATAGGCGCTACGCAATTCGTCGACCTGCTGCGGCGTCAATGTCCTCAACCGTTCGCCGCGCACCTGTAAAAATATCCGCGCTGTCTCCTCCAATTCTTCGACGGCATCCACCGCTGCATTGAGCGACGTGCCCGCCACCACAGGGCCATGATTTGCCAGCAACAGTGCGTGATGTTTCTTGGCCACTTCGCGCACCGCATTGGCCAGCGCCATATCGCCTGGTTTGAAATACGGCACTAGCGGCAAGCGACCGATTCGCATTACATAATAGGCCGTCAGCGCGGGCAACACGTCGTTCGGGTCGACGGATTCCAACAGCGAAACAGCGACAGAATGGCTGGAATGCAAATGCACCACCGCGCCGAACGACGCCCGTTCCTCATACATCGCCAGATGCAGAAACGATTCCTTCGATGGCGCGTCGCCCGCGAGCAATTTGCCGTCCCATGATAGCTTGGAAAGCCGCGCCGGATCTAGCCTACCGAGGCATGAGTTGGTGGGCGTCAGCAGCCAGCCGTCGTCAAGTTTGGCACTGAGATTACCCGTGCTGCCGTGGGTGTAGCCACGATCAAAAAGTGATTTGCCGAGCAGGCAAATCTGCTCACGGCGTTGATTCTCGGTCATGCCAACATGTGCAGCGCTTTGAGGAAAAAATCCTCCGCGCCGAAATTGCCGGACTTCAGCGCGAGCGCGATTTTCGGCTCGTCCATGCTCAATGTCCACGGTACGCCGGGGTCAATCTGCGGACCGATTTGTAGACCACTCACGCCCAACGCTTTGACCACCGCGCCCGAAGTCTCGCCGCCGGCAACGACCAGTTTGCGCACGCCAGCGCTGATCAAGCCCGTCGCGATTTTTGCCAGCGTATCTTCGACCAACTGGCCGGCTTTTTCTTTGCCTATCTTCGCCTGAATTTCTTTCACTTCGTTTGGCGATTCGCTGGCGAAAATTAGCACCGGACCGGCACTGAGCTTAGGCCGGGCCCAGGCCAGCGCTTGAGCAGCCACGTCCGCGCCGCTGGCAATGGCAAGTGCGTCGACATAAAACGCCGGGTGAGTTCGGCTCATGGCGGCAATTTGGACTAGCGTCGCCTGCGCGCAACTACCGGCTATCACTGCACACAAACCATCAACGGGCGGAAGTTGATCCGCAACGTGGGACGTTGCTAATAATCCTTGCCGACGAAAATTTTCCGGCAAACCCAGCGCGACACCCGAGCCACCGGTAATCAATTTCATATCTTTGCACGCTTCGCCAATATCGAATAAATGCTTGTCTTCAACCGCGTCGACAATCGCGTAACGATGACCGTTCGCGCGCAATTGCTCACAGGCTGCACCGATCGCGCTCGGCCCTTTCTTCACGCTGGCGTATTTAACCAGACCAACTTTGGCTTTTGTCTGGACCTGCAAAACCCGCACGAGATTGGAGTCGGTCATCGGCGTGAGCGGATGATTGCGCATTGACGAATCCGAGAGCAGTTGCTCGCCGACGAACAAATGGCCGTTAAAAATAGTGCGGTTATTTTCCGGGAACGCGGGGCAGGCAATGGTGAAATCTGCATTCAGCGCGGCGAGCAAGGCGTCGGCAACTGGGCCGATATTGCCCTGCGGCGTAGAGTCAAATGTCGAGCAATATTTGAAGAAGAATTGCCGCGCGCCTGCGGCCTGAAGCGAACGCAACGCGGCCAACGATTCCGCGACCGCTTCGCCGACCGGCGAGGTGCGTGACTTCAGCGCGATAACTATGGCGTCGGCATCGGGAACCGGCGTGGCGGCATCGGGCACGCCGAGCAATTGCACGGTGCGCATGCCATTACGGACGAGGGTATTGGCGAGGTCCGTCGAACCGGTAAAGTCATCGCCAATGCAGCCGAGAACTAGCTTGGACACAATTTAAACATTCTAAAGAAATATTGATCTTTATCCCACCGCGTCACAATGTGCGGCAACGTCATCCCCGCGCAGGCGGGAATCTAATTTTCTTTCGCTTAGGAGTACTTGGATCCCCGCCTTCGCGGGCACGACAACTCATATGTCATTCTGTAAAGTAATACAAAACAGTTCAAAGGCAATGCCAGAAGCCGCATGGATGCTTGCTCACAGCAATGCATGCCCGCTGAACTGCTCTTCTGCTGACTCTCCGGGCACAGACAAATATTTTTTCTATCTATGGCGAGCTGAACTTCTATTTTAACTCAGGACACACTATGGGAATTTTTTTCTCAAGGATTACCGCAGTCTCTGAAACTGCCGCGCGGTAGGCTAGCACTTCAACCCCCGCCGCAATGGCCGACCGTAGCGTTAGTCCATACACGGGATCAATGCCATCGGCCGGCTGCACTTCCTTCACGTCGGATCGTTGCACACAAAACACCAACACCGCGCGATGGCCTTCGACAACCATCGCCATGAGTTCACGCAAATGCTTGCTGCCGCGTTCGCTAACCGCATCGGGGAACAGCGCAACGCCGCGATCAACGGCGGCGGTGACGTTTTTGACTTCCACGTAACACGGCGGCGATTTCGCTTTGCCATCGAGCAACAAATCTATTCGACTGTTCTCGTGGCCATAACGAACTTCACTTTTGATCTCGCGGTAGCCGTGCAATTCATTGATGACATTTGATTCGATTGCTTCGCGAACCAGCCGATTGGGCAGGCTGGTGTTGATGCCGACCAACACGCCCGGCAAGGCTTCAACCAACTCCCAAGTGTGGCGGTATTTGCGCGTGGGACTGTCTGAAGAACTAAGCCAGACGCGGCTCTCAGGCACGTTGCAACCGAACATTGAGCCGGTATTGGGGCACGCGGCAGTGACGGTTTCGCCACTATCCAACTCAACGTCGGCGAGGAAACGCTTGTAGCGCTTGATGAGGCGACCGGTGATAAGCGCTTGCGCAAACCTCACGAACTAGGCGTTGGCGCGGTTGTTTTCTGTTCGGCTATTTCTTTCTGCACCTGACCCATGTCCAACTCGCGCGCCTTGCCGATCAATTCCTCGAATTGCTTGCCGGGCAATGCACCGGGTTGGCTGAATATAATGACTTTTTCGCGGAAGATCATGAGGGTCGGAATGGAGCGAATATTGAACATCCCGCCCAAATCTTCCTCCTCTTCCGTGTTGATTTTGCCGAATACAATGTCTTGATGTTGTTCCGACGCGGCCTCGAATACCGGCGCGAAACCGCGGCAGGGCGCGCACCACGGCGCCCAGAAATCAACTACCACAAAATTGTTCTCCGTCACAATCTGTTCGAAATTGTCTTTTGTTAAGGTGACAGTTGCCATGCATTATCCTTCCTTTTTTCTAGCAATTCGATCGACATGCTGCCGTTTATACTATCACAGCGGCAGGTTAGCTTCACATGTTGTGCAATCAGACTTTCCCCGTTACGATGGCGAAAAACAAGGAAATTCTTGAGCAATATTTTCATCAAAATCGCGCACAAAATTTACGGCGTCTATGCACTGATCGTATTTTGCCTACTGTCGTTGATTGCGCTGGTATTCGTGACGATTATGCCGACGCAGGCGCTTGCCTATCGCGCCGCGCAGCGTCTCGCGCGACTCATTTTCGTGTTCTGCGGCAATCCGCCGGCACTGCATGGTTTGGAACATTTGCGTCGCGAAGATAACTATATTATTGCCGCGAATCACGCTAGCTATATCGACGGCGTGTTGTTGTTCGCCTACCTTCCAGCGCAACACAGCTTTACCATCAAGAAGGAAGTCTCATCGTTCGCCCCACTGCGATTTTTTCTGACGCGCATTGGCATGCGCTTCGTAGAACGATTTGATCCGCATCAAAACGTCAAGCAAATGCGCGGCTTGATCGATTCGCATCGTCGCGATGTGCGATTGGTATTTTTTGCGGAAGGAAGCTTTCGCAAAGAGCCCGGATTATTGCCCTTTAGGCGTGGTGCATTTCGCGTGGCAACCATCGCCCAAGCGCCGGTGATACCGTTAGTAATTCGCGGTAGCCGCCATGTGTTGCCATCAGAAAATTGGTTGCCACGTCCCGGCAAACTCGAGGTCACGCTTTGCGAAGCGTTCATGCCCCAAGGCAGCGACCGCAACGCCGCCGCCGCGCTAGAAGCGATGGTGCGCGCGGCGATTCTTCAAAAATTAGACGAACCGGATTGCGACGTTACCTGACGATGCCCTTGCCCCACGCGCCGGCGAAAAAATGCTGCGCCAAAGGCTGCCGGAATCGCGGTGCGAGCTCGCGCGTTTTCAGATCGCCATCGAGAATATCCGCGCCAGCGGGATAACCAATCGCGATCATTGCGAGGCAGGTAAAATTCTCGGGAATGGCGAATTCCGCGCGGATCTTTGCGCTGTCGAAGCCACCCATCTGGTGCGCCATCATACCCAGCGCGACGGCCTGCAACACCAGCGCCATGCTGGCCATGCCGGTGTCGTGCTGCGCGAAGCGATTGGGTTCACCGTTATGGCGAAGATTTTTGTTGGCCAAGGAAAGCATCAACAGCGGTGCGCGTTTGACCCAAACTTGATTGGATTCCGCCAGGCAGGAATAGGCTTTTTGCCACGCCGTTGGGTCGGTCAATTTATCCCAGACCACATAGCGCCACGGTTCATCACCATAGCTAGAAGGCGCCCAGCGCGCCGCCTCGCACAGCGAAATAATCGCGTGGTGGGGCACCGGCTTGGAATCATCAAATGCACGACCGCTCCAGCGCTGCGCGATGATGTCGTGTATCGGTTCTTGAGTAATGGCGGGCTTCGCAGACATTAGGCGG